>JADYYZ010000086.1 GCA_020853405.1 Acetobacteraceae bacterium | reverse complement strand
TTGTGCCAGGTCAGCAGCATCGGCCCCAGCATCTCCTCGGCCTTGAACAAGTGGTGCAGGTAGGCACGGCAATGCCGCGCGCAGGCAGGGCAGTCGCAGTCGGGATCGAGCGGCTGCGGATCATCGGCGTGGCGGGCGTTGCGGAGGTTGAGCACGCCTGTCGAGGTGAAGGCGCGCGCCGTGCGCCCCGACCGCGTCGGCAGCACGCAATCGAACATGTCGATGCCGCGCGCCACCGCGCCGACCAGGTCGGATGGCGTGCCGACCCCCATCAGGTAGCGCGGCGCGCCGGCAGGCAGCCTCGGCACCACCGCGTCCAGCACGCGCAGCATCTCCGCCTGGCCTTCGCCGACCGCAAGCCCGCCCACCGCGTAGCCGTCGAAGCCGATCGCAACCAGCGCCGCGGCACTCTCGGCGCGGAGCGCGTCGAACACGCCGCCCTGCACGATGCCGAACAGCCCGTGGCCGGCGCGGGCAACGAAGGCATCGCGGCAGCGCCTGGCCCAGCGCATCGAAAGCCGCATGCTGGCCTCGACCTGCGCCTCGGTTGCCGGATAGGGCGTGCATTCATCGAGGCACATCGTGATGTCGGCGCCCAGCTGGTGCTGGATTTCCACGCTGCGTTCGGGCGTGAGGTGGTGGCGGCTGCCGTCGATATGGCTCTGGAACGTCACCCCTGTTTCGTCCATCCGGCGGAGTGCTGCGAGCGACATCACCTGGAAGCCGCCGGAATCGGTCAGGATCGGCCCGTGCCAGTCCATCATCCTGTGCAGGCCGCCCAGGCGGGCGATGCGCCCGGCACCTGGCCGCAGCATCAGGTGGTAGGTGTTGCCAAGCACCAGCCGCGCCCCGGTCGCGCGCACCGCGTCCGCGGTCATCGCCTTCACCGTGCCGGCGGTGCCGACCGGCATGAACGCAGGCGTCTCGACCTCGCCATGCGCCGTCCGCAGCACGCCGGCACGTGCCGCGCCATCACCGGCAATCGGGTGCCAGGCGAAACTCACGCTGCCTCCTCGCGTTCGAGCAGGCAGGCATCGCCGAAAGAATAGAACCGGTAGCCGGCGGCGATCGCGTGCGCGTAGGCGTGGTGCATCCGCGCCGTGCCGGCGAAGGCCGAGGCCAGCATGAACAGGCTGGAGCGCGGCAGGTGGAAATTGGTCAGCAGCAGCTCGGCACTCGCGAAGCGATGGCCGGGCAGCAGGAACAGTTCGGTCAGGCCGCGGAAGGGCATGATCCGCCGATCTGCCCCGGCCGCGCTTTCCAGCAGGCGCAGCACCGTGGTGCCAACCGCGACGATGCGGCCGCCGGCGGCACGCGCGCCGTTGATCGCTTCCGCGGCCGCCTCGCTCACCTCGCCCCATTCCGCGTGCAGGCGCAGGGCGCGCGGATCGTCGCCGCGCACCGGCAGGAAGGTGCCGGCACCGACATGCAGTGTCAGCGTCGCGCGGCCGACGCCACGTGCATCGAGTGCGGCGAGCAGCCTTGGCGTGAAATGCAGGCTGGCGGTCGGCGCGGCAACGGCGCCAGGGCGGGCGGCGAAGATCGCCTGGTAGTCGGCGGCATCCTCGGGCAGCGGGCCATCGGGGCGGGCGATATAGGGCGGCAGCGGCACCTCGCCGGCCTGCTCCAGCGCGCGCGCGAGCACGGCCGGGTCAGGGCCGAAATCGAGAAGCACAGCGCCTTGGTCCGGTGCGCTCATGACCCGGGCGGTGCAGCCCTCCGCGCCCTCGATCACCAGCACGTCGCCGGGGTGAAGCCGCCGCGCATTGCGCACCAGGGCGTGCCAGCGCCCCTCGCCATCGTTGCGGTTCAGAAGGAGGCCGATTCGCGCCGCCCCGCGCCGTGCCCGGAGCCGGGCCGGAATCACCCGCGTATCGTTCACGACCATGATGTCGCCTGGCCGCAGCAGCCCCGGCAGGTCGAGCACGCGCGCATCGCCAAGCGTGGCACCGCCGACGAGCAGCAGCCGGGCGGCGTCGCGCGGCCGCACGGGGTGCTGGGCAATCAGACGTTCCGGCAGCGCGAAGTCGAAATCCTCGGTGCGGAGCGGGGGCGCGGGTGCGAATTCTGCCATGGCCAGCGCCGGGGCGGCATCGTTCGGCATTCTGCGCCGACCCGGTAGCGCGCCGGCCCGCCCGGCGCAACAGGCGGGCCGCCGGTGATCAGGCTTCAGCCGCCGGCGAAGCGCCTGGCCTCCTTGTCGTAGTCACCATAGCCCAGCGTATCGCGGAGCTCGCCTGCCGCCAGCGCCGACGCCGCTTCCGACCCGCCCGCCGCGATCGCGGCAAGGCCCGCCTTCATGCCGGCGATCGCGGGCGACAGCAGGGCGGTGGGAAAGGCGCCGATCTTCAGCCCGAGCGCCGCGGCCCGCGCCTGGGTCGGCGTCTCGCGCGGGGCACCGGGCGACAGCACCGCGAAGTGCGGCCGCCCCTTCGATGCCGCGACCGCGCGGCGCACCTCGTCCTCGTCCCTCGGGCTGTCGAGGAACAGGATGTCGGCCCCCTCCTCGACATACATTGCGATCCGCGCGAGCGCCTCGTCGATCCCGGCGGTCGGGCGGCAATCGGTGCGCGCCATCACCAGGATGCCGCTCTCCCTGGCGGCATCGACCGCGGCGCGGACCTTCATCCGCGCCTCCTCGCGCGGCAGGCACGGCTTGCCGTCGGCACTCAGCGCGCGCGGCGTGATCTTGTCCTCGATCAGCACCGCCGCCGCCCCCGCACGACCATAGGCGCGTACGGTGCGCCGCACGTTCATGGCGTTGCCGTAGCCGTGATCGCCGTCGGCCAGGATCAGCAGGCCAGGCGCGCCGCCGCGAGCCATTTCCAGGCTGGAAAACATCTCGGCAAACGACAGCAGGTCGAGGTCGGGGCCGCCCAGGCGGCTCGCCGCCACGCAGGAGCCGGAAAGGAAGGCGGTCTTGAAGCCGGCGGCATGGGTGAGCTTGGCGCTCAGCCCATCCCAGACGGCAGGCATCGCGACGAAGTCGGGCGCGGCCAGCAGGGCACGCATTCGCTCGGGCGGGGTCATGGCGTTCTTCTTCGGATGGTGGGGCGGTCAGTCACGCCAGGGCTTGCGCGCCCACAGCGCGCGCAGCCGCGCGTCCTCGTCCAGGAACAGTTTTTCCTGGTCGGCAGCGCTCATCGGCCGGCGCGGCAGGTTGAGCCGGTCGGCCTCGGCGTGCCATGCCGGGTCGGCGTTGGCGCCGGCAATCGCAGCCCGCAGCGCCTCGCGGATCTCGGGCGGAAGGTTCGGCGGCGCGACCAGCCCGCGGGTGGAACCGCCGAGCACGGCGAAACCCTGCTCGCGGAAGGTCGGCACCGTCCCGGTCGCCGCCCAGCGCTCCGGCCCGCCCTGCGCCAGCGCGCGGATGGTGCCCTCGCGCATCAGCCCCAGCCCCTCTCCCATGTTGAAGGAGCCGACATCGATGCTTCCCGACAGCAGGCTGGTGACGATCGGCGGCGTGCCGTTGAACGGCACGTGCAGGTATTCGGTGCCGGTCGCGTCCTGCAGCGCGAGCAGGAGCAGATGATCATCGCTGCCGGCGCCGGCCGTGCCGACGCTGATCGCACCCGGGCGGGCGCGGGCGGCCGCGACCAGCTCGGCGACATCGCGAAACCGGCTGTCGGCGCGGACCCAAAGCCCGCATGGATCCTCGATGACATTGCCGAGGAAGGTGAAGTCCTGCACCCGGTAGCGCACCTGGCGCTCGATCGGCAGCGTGATCGAGTTGGGCGCCTGTGCGGCCCCGATGGTGAAGCCGTCGGGGGCCGCCTGGGCGATCCCCTCGAATGCCTGCTGGCCGCCTGCGGTCGGGCGATTGATGACGACGAAATTCGCGCCGGAGAGGCGG
>JADYYZ010000085.1 GCA_020853405.1 Acetobacteraceae bacterium | reverse complement strand
TGGAGCGCCACATCGACTTCGCCGAGGTCGCGCGCTGGGGCACCGAGGCGGCAGTGCCCAACCTGCTGATGGGCGCGGTCGACATCCTGGCCGGCCAGCTCCGCGTCTTCAGCTCGCGGCTCGACACAATCACCCCCGCCCACATCCTGGCCAGCTGCGCGGTGCCCAACATCTTCCCCGCCGTCATGCTGGAGAACTCAGCGTTCTGGGACGGGCTGTTCTCCGACAACCCGCCGATCGCCGAGACCATCAGGACCCGCTTTGTCGGCACCGAGAACATTCCCGACGAGATCTGGGTGATCAAGATCAACCCCACCCGCGCCGCCAAGGTGCCGCTCGCGCCCGAGGAGATCGGCGACCGGCGCAACCAGCTGGTCGGCAACATGAGTCTGTTCCAGCAGCTGCACGCGATCGACATGCTGGACGAGCTGCACGACATGGGGGCGTTCCGCCCGGAATTCATCTCCCGGCTGGAGCTCGACCATATGGTGCGCCTGCCGCGCGGCTTCGACGAGGACCCGCCGCGCCACTGGCACATCCCGTTCATCGAGATGTCGAAGGAGCTGCAGGGCACGCTGGACTACGAAAGCAAGCTCGACCGCAACCCGCGCAACATCACGATGCTGATGGAGGACGGCGAGCGGCAGGCCCGCGCCTTCCTCGCCGCGCGCGCCGCGCTGAGCTAGCCCCGCGCCAGGCCCGATGGGCGCGGAATGGACGCTGGCGCTGGGCAGCCACGCGCCGCTGCACGCGCTCTATTCCGCCCTGTTCGCGTTCGCCGCCGCATTCGGCGCGGCGATGATCGCCACCGCCATCGCCGGCCGCCTGGCCCGCCACCACCTGGCCGACGAGAACCGCCAGGCGATCAAGGTCTCGCTCGGCGTGCTGTCGATGCTGGTCGCCCTCGTGCTCGGCCTGATGATCGCCGACGCCAAGGACACGTTCGATTCAGAGGGCGCCACGCTGCGCCGGATGTCCGCCCAGGTGATCCTGCTCGATCGCATCCTGGAGCAGTACGGCCCGGAGACCGCGCCGTCGCGGAAGCTTCTGCACGATGCCGCGCGGCACGCGCTGCTGCGGCTGGAAGGCAGGCTCGCCACCGATCCCGGCATGACGATCGCATCGCGCATCGACATGGGCGCATTCGTAACAAGCATCGGCAACCTGCCGCAGTCCGACGCGCTGAAGCGGACGCTGCGCGAACGCGCGATCGGCCTGGTCGGCGAGATCGGCCAGCAGCGGCTGGAACTCTACGTGCAGCAGGATCAGGGCATGCCGCGGGCGGTGCTGCTCAGCCTGCTGGGCTGGATCACGATCCTGTTCGGCGGCTACGGGCTGCTCTCGCCGCCAAGCCGGGTCGGGGTGATCGCGCTCCTTGCCTCCTCGGCCGGCATCGCCGCGGCAGTGTTCCTGGTCGAGGAGCTGGGCGCGCCGCTTGACGGGCTGATCCGTCTTTCGCCGGCGCCCTTGCGCGATGCGGTCATGCTGCTCGGGGGCTAGACCGCGCCCGCATCACACGGCGGGCATGACGCCGCGCATCATGCCCGCCGCCCTGTCAGCGTGAATGCCCCGAGGGTGTCACTGCATGAACCAGCCGTGGCTGACCACCAGCGACTGGCCGGTGAGCGCGTTGCTTGGCCAGGCCGCGAAGGTGAGTGCTGCCTGGGCCACGTCATCGACCGTGGTGAACTCGCCATCGACGGTTTCCTTGAGCATCACGGTCTTCACCACGTCGGCTTCGCTGATCCCGAGCTCCTGCGCCTGTTCGGGGATCTGCTTTTCGACCAGCGGCGTGCGCACGAAGCCGGGGCAGATCACGTTGGTGCGGATGTTGTGCGCCGCCCCCTCCTTGGCGATCACCTTGGCCAGGCCTTCGAGCCCGTGCTTGGCGGCGACATAGGGGCTTTTCAGGGCCGATGCCTCCTTGGAATGCACCGAGCCCATGAAGATGATGCTGCCGCCGCGGCCCGAGGCGATCATCTGCCGCACCGCCGCGCGCGCGGTGAGGAAGCCGCCATCGAGATGCACGGCGATCAGCTTCTTCCAGTCGGAGAATTTGAAGTCCTGGATCGGGGCCACGATCTGGATGCCGGCGTTGCTGACCAGGATGTCCACCGCGCCGAGCGCTTTCTGTACCTCGGCGAACCCCGCGTCGACCGCGGCCTCGTCGGTCACGTCCATCGCCACGCCAAGCGTCTTCACCCCCTTGCCGGCGATCGCATCGGCGGTGGCCTTCGCATCTGCCTGCCTCAGGTCGGCGATGACGACATTGGCGCCGGCATCGGCGAACACTTCGGCGATGCGCTTGCCGATGCCGCTGGCCGATCCGGTGACGAGCGCGGTCCTGCCCTTGAGGCTGAGCGTGGCGCTGGCGTGAACCGCCGCGGTGCCGGGGTTGTTCATGGTGCTTCTCCTTGGTTCAACGGCAATCAGATGTGGCCTTGGTTCCGGATCGGCAAGCGCAGGGCCTGCGGCCCGGCTGCCCGGTGCTATCCGCGCGTGGGGGTCGCACGGCCCGCCAGGTAGTCGTGCACCACCTCGCCGAGGCCGAGCGTCAGGTCGGTCAGGATGTGCACGGCACCGACCACCTCCAGCACCGGCAGGCGCGCCACCGGCGCCAGCGCGTGCTCGAACAGCTGCAGCGCCGCCGGCCCTTCCCAGGCACCCTTGATCGTCACGTCCTTGCAATGGTAGCGCACGAGCTCGCAGACCCGCGGCGTGCAGTCGACGTGCGGGATGATCTTGATCAGATAGTTCGCGCCCGATACCGCGGCCAGCGCCTTGGTCTCGTCGAACGCCCGGTGCTTGTAGCCCATGGTGCCGATGGCCACCCGCACCTCGCCGTAATCGAGCGTGCCGACCAGCACGTCCTTGTCGACGGCCAGGCTCGGGTTGGCCAGTTTCTTCGGAAATCCCCAGATCTCGCGGCCGCCGGCGATCGGCGCGTCGTCGTTGAGGAACATGTTGTGCGCGTAGCTGCCGGGCTTTCCTTCGAACGTGACCGGAATGACCTGGCCAGACTCGGTATAGTCGCCGAACCCCGTCGAGTCCGGCATGCGGATGAACTCCATCTTCACGATCGCGCCCGGTGCGGCCCGCAGCGGTTCGGGAACCACCGCTTCCAGAAGCGCGGGATCGGTGCGGTAGCTGATCACCAGGAACTCGCGGTTGACGAAGCGATAGGGTCCGCGCGGGTAGATCGGGCTGGTGAGCGGCATCGCCCAGGCGCGGGCATTGATCTCGCTGATCTTCATGATCTCGTGTCCTTGCGGTTCGGCCCCGATACGGCCGGCCTTCTGGCAGGGCGCGCAGGCTGGACGCGGGCGGCGTGCGCATCGGGCTGGTAATCGATCTCCCGGAACTGCCCGCGCCGCGGCGGCTCCTGGCGTGCCAGCATCTCCAGCGAGGCGGCCATGTCGGTCCGCCCTGCCTGCCAGTGCTCGGTCATCGACAGGCGCGAGAACTCATAGTCCTTGGTCTGCGTCTCATAGGGCTTGCGGCGATGGATCACGTGCACGAGCGTGATCGGCGGGTCGACCGAGCCGGCGAGCAGCTCCTGCACGGCGCTGCTGTCGCGATCCGATTTCGGCAGGAGTTCCGCCAGCTGGTGCAGGCGCCGGTGCAGCTGGTGGCGTTCGCGCACCAGGTCGGTGATCAGCCGCGTGCGGCTTGAATAGCGGATATCCTTTTCCCGCTCGGCCGCATCGGCCAGGGTCTCGGGCAGGCGGCCGCGCGCGCAGAACAGGTCGACCTGGAACACCGTGACCGGCTGCTCGGCGCCCCCCCGCAGCTCGCCCATGACATAGCCGAGCGGGGTGTTGGAGACGAGACCACCATCCCAGTACCAGTGCTCGCCGACCTGGACCGCACCGAACCCTGGCGGCAGTGCGCCGCTGGCCAGCACATGTTCCGGCCCGATGCGCTCGTTCCGGTTGTCGAAATAGGTGAAGTTGCCGTTCTGCACATCGACCGCGCCGACCGAAAAACGCATCGGCCCATCGTTCAGGTAGTCGAAGTCGACCAGCTCGCACAGCGTCCCGTGCAACGGTTCGGTGTCGTACCAGCTGACCGGTGGCTGCGGCCACCAGGCGAGCCAGGAACGGGGCCTGAAAAAGCCCGGCACCCCCATCGAGGCACCCCACAGCGCCATCGCGTTGTCCCACCAGCCGCGCACCGGGGCGATGGCGCCGGCGTCCGGGCGTACCGGCAGCGCAAGGCTCACCCGCTCCCAGAATGCATTGAGACGCTCGACCCTCCGGTCGGGCGGGTTGCCCGCGATCAGCGCGGCGTTGACCGCACCGATCGAGATGCCCGCCACCCAGTCCAGCGTTTCGGTCCATCCCGCCAGCGCCTGGTAGGCGCCGGCCTGATAGGCGCCGAGCGCGCCCCCGCCCTGCAGCACCAGCGCGTGGACGGGGGCGGTTCCGGCCTGGCTCCGGGTTGATTGCGCCATTGCGGAAGTCCCTGTGGAAAGCCGGTCAGCACCGGCCGACTGACGTCGCACCGATGGATGTCGCCATCAAGTCCGGCCCACCCGCGCCCCGACCGGGCAGGCGCGCGAGCGTCGGCAATCGGCGCGTGCCGACCGCCACCTCGCGTCAACCCTACATGGGTCGCAGGGCTCGTGTTCGCACGGTCCGCTGCCACCCGATCGGTCGCGGGGCTGGCATGAGCGCATGGCGGGGCCGCCGTCGCGGCAGGGCCACGGTGCAACATTCGTAACCGCAATGGCCCCGTGCCGGCACGCAGCGGCAATGCGGCGGGGCCATCGTGTCGACATCACAACGGCGCAGCCGCGCCCGGCACAAGGAAGGCGGACCCATGGCAATTTTCGGCCTGTTCAATCCGGCGGCACATCTGCTTTCGGGGCTTGGCGATGCGCTCGGCAACACGCTCCGTTTCAGCCGCGACGCGGCCGGCAGGATCCTGCTGAACAACGGCGCCGTCGCCATCACCGGTGGTGTGCCGACAGTGGCCAACACCGCGCTGATCCAGGCATTCGGCCAGGGCGGCGATGACGTGATCCTGCTCGACGAGAGCAATGGCGCGCTGCCGAAGGCCAACCTGTTCGGCGGCACCGGCAACGACACGATCACCGGCGGGTCGGGCAACGATCAGCTGTTCGGGCAGAGCGGCAACGACGTGCTGGTCGGCAAGGGCGGCAACGACTTCCTGTTCGGCGGCACCGAGAATGACATCCTGACCGGCGGCGACGGCGACGACCAGATGTTCGGCGAGGCCGGCGACGACCGCATGATCTGGAACCCCGGCGACGATTCCGACCTGATGGAAGGCGGTGCCGGCACCGACACCGCCGAGGTGAACGGCGGCAACGGCAGCGAGCAGTTCACAGCGACCGCCAACGGTGCCCGCGTTCGCTTCGACCGCATCGCTCCCGCGCCCTTCGCGATCGATATCGGCACCACCGAGAACCTGGTGCTGGAGATGAACGGTGGCGACGACACGTTCAGCGCCACCGGCAACCTGGCAGCCCTGATCAGGATCACCGTCGATGGCGGCGCGGGCAACGACACCATCCTGGGATCGAACGGCGCCGACACGCTGCTGGGCGGCGACGGCGAAGATTTCATCGACGGCCAGCAGGGTAACGATTCTGCCTTCCTGGGTGCCGGCAACGACGTGTTCCAGTGGGATCCGGGCGACGGCAGCGACACGGTGGAAGGCCAGGACGGCAGCGACGAGCTGCTGTTCAACGGCAGCGCCGCGTCGGAGGCCTTCGCGCTGTCGGCCAATGGCGGGCGCGCCCTGTTCACCCGCAACCTCGGCAACATCGTGATGGACCTGAACGGCCTGGAGAAGGTCACGCTGAACGCCCTGGGCAACACCGACACGCTGACCGTCAACGACATGAGCGGGAC
>JADYYZ010000084.1 GCA_020853405.1 Acetobacteraceae bacterium | reverse complement strand
CGGCGGCAGTAGCCGACGCTTGCGCCTGCCGCAATGCGGCCGTGACGCCCACCCGCGTCCCCGGTGCGTGATCGTCAAAGGCGGGGTTGCCAGAGACGTGAATCATACGCTTAAACAATGGCTTGCTGGGCATGATCGCGTCAGTCTGAAGCGATCACCCGCTAGGCGCGCTTCAGCACCCGCACCAGCGCCAGCACGCCGGCCGCGCCCAGCGTCGCCACCAGCACGTCGCCGATGATGCCGCCGGCGCGGATGCCAAGCATCCCCAGCACGTGCCCGCCGACCACCGCGCCGATGACCCCGAGCACGACGTTGCCGACCAGCCCGAAGCCGCCGCCCGACATCAGCTTGCCGGCAAGCCAGCCGGCGAGCAGGCCGACCAGCAGGAACCAGATCAGGCCCATGATGCATCCCTCGTGCGTGCAGCCGGCGGCCGGCGGGTGCCGGCGCTCATGCGCTCATCGCCCGCTTCTGCCAAGATGGGCAGCGACCAGCGCGCCGCCGCCGCAGGCCGCGTCCAGCCGGGCGAACGCCTCGGCGAAGCCGTCGGTGGCGTAGACCAGCCGGAGCATACCCCCCCAGCGGGTCTGCCCGACCACCGCAACCTCCGGCGCCGAGGCCAGCGCGCGCAGCGGCTCGCTGGAGCGGGTCCAGCCGTCGCCGCTGATGGCCGTGCGCGCCGGGCCGAACCAGGGGCTGGCCCATAGCGGTTCCAGCGCGATGCGCCTGCCGCCGGCCTCCAGCACCGGCGGTGCTCCCGGATCGAAATCGACAAAGCCGGCGAAGCGGGCGGTCAGCGTGGTGCGCCCGAGCCCGGGGTTGCGCCGCAGCTCGATCCGCGACTGCGTCCAGTGCGAGACCCCCTCGATGCGCGCCGGCGCGGCCGCCAGCACGCAGTCGCCGCTGCCCTCGGCCGGCGTGAAGCGCCAGACGCCGAAACTCTCGGCCCCGGCGCCGCCAGGCGCGGCAACCCGCGGGGCCTCTCCCATGGCGGTGAAGGTGGCGTCATCCATCATCCGGGTCTGGCGCAGGCCGAAGTGGCGCTGGATCAGGCCGAGGCAATCGCGCCAGCCGCAGTCCCCGGCCAGCCCCAGCGCGGCGGCATAGGCACGGGCTTCGCTCACCACGGGCCATTCGCTGCCCCACAGCAGCTCATGGGGCGCGGAAAGGCTCACCAGCGGGTTGGCCCCTTCTGCCTCCCACGCGGTCGGCTGGCGCGCCTGCGGCGATGCCAGCAGCGCATTGGCCTGCGCGCGCGACAGCCTGCCTGTCGGCTCCTCGCGCCGTGCCTTCTGGAACGCGATGACCGCCTGCGCGCGCAGCAGTCGCCACGCATCCGCGAAGCCCTCGGCCTGGTGGCCAAGCCCGTGCAGGGCACGGATCGCCTGTAGCCGCTGCTCGGCGGTGAGCGTGACGCCGGGAGCGAGGTCGGCCGCCGCGCGCGCTCTGTTGGCCTGCGCCGCCGGCCGGGTCAGCGGCACCGGGCCGGCCTCGGGCGTGGTCGGTAGCAGCGCCCAGCGCAGGTCACCCCGCGCGCAGGCATCGAGCGCCCGCAGCGCCTCGGTGAAGCCCAGTGCCGAATAGCTCAGGCGGAGCTGCCCCTGGCCCCAGCGCGGCACGCCGACCAGCTCGAACGCGGAAGCGGCCGCCATGGCGCGGAGCATCCGCGTTTCCGAGGCGAAGCTGCCATCGGGCCGCGCCTCGCGCATCGCCTGCGACAGCCACTGGCCGGCGCTGAACCCGGCAAGCGGGAAGGACTGGCCGCCGACCACCAGCTGCGGCCCGCGCGCGGGATCGAAATCGACGATGCGCGCGAAAAAGCCGAGCATGCCGCCGCGCGCTTCCATGAACACGCGCATGCCCCCGGCATCAAGCGCGGGGCCGGCGATCGCGGTGGCGCTGGTCTCGATGACGCAAGCGCCGTCGGCCGCCTGCGCCAGCAGGCGCCAGTCGCCGAAGGCACGCGCTTCGGCGGCACGGTCCGGTCCGCGCAGGATCGGGGCGGCGGCCATCCTGTCCAGAAGGGCCTGGCTGACGACGCCGCTTGCCGGCAGGCCCAGGGCGTCCTGCACCACGCGGATGCAGGCGCGGCCGCGGCATTCCGGCTGGCCGGCGGCGCGGGCGTGGTCGCGGATCGCTGCCCAGAACGGGTTGAAGAAGCTTCGCGCATGCGCGAAGCTGAACCGCACGAAGTCGAGCAGCAGCTCGGCCTCGCGCGGGGCCGGCTTTGCGCCCTCGTCGCGGGCGAGCAGCCAGGTCGCCTGGTCCGGTGCCAGCCGCCCGGTGACCGGTGCGCCGCGCGCGGCCTGGAAGCGACGGATCGCGCCGGGATGGATGCCCCAGCCCGCGCCGATCGAGCGGCCGGCCTGGTCGAAGCCGAGATTGGCGAGCGCGCGCTGGATGTGCAGCCGCTGCGCCGCCGCCAGCGTCAGCCCGACGGCGAGTTCCGGCGCGCCGGGCGCGGCCTCGGCCTCGGCGGCGCGATCCGGCCATTGCGGCTGGCGCGGCCACCGCGGGTGGCGCGGCCGCCGCGGGCGCGGTCGGGACCTGCGCCTGCTGGCGGAAATACACGTCGCCCATCAGCGCCGAATGGTCCCACGGCACCTGGCGCCGGCCGGTCGCCTGCACCACGTCGGCCCGCACCAGCGTCAGCATGCGGCGCAGCTCGATGCCGGGCTCGTTGATGTGGCGCAGCAGGGCCGCGGCAAACGGGCTGTTGCTGTCGGCCGGCCCGTCATAGGCCACCGCGTTCGGCTGCGTCGCATAGACGATCAGGGTGCCGAGACCCGCCTCGACGCTGGCAAGCCCGGCGCGCGTGCCGGCGGAACGGCCGCGCGTGATGCGGCCGCGGAACGGATTGTCGCGACAGGCATCCAGGATCACGATGCTGGTGCGGCTGTCGTCCTCCATCTGGGCCAGCGCCAGTTCCAGGCGGACCGCCTCGAACGGCACGTCGCGCTCCGCCTCGAGGCGCGCATCGACCGGCACCAGGAAGTTCACGCCATCCATCTGGAAGCCGTGCCCGGCATAGTAGAACAGCCCCACCGAGGCACCTTCCAGCCGACGCCCGAATTCGCGCAGCATGCGCTCCATGCCGGGGCGATCGGTGTCGCGGGCGACCAGCACCTCGAAGCCAAGCCGGTTCAGCGCGGTGGCGATATCGACGGCATCGCGCACCGGGTTGGCCAGGGTGGCGGCGTTGCGATAGTCGGCATTGCCGATCACCAGCGCCACGCGCCGCTCCGGCTCGGCCGCGGCGAGTGCCGCGACCAGCCAGAGTGCCAGCGCGAGCGCGGCCCGGATCACGGCATCAGCAGCGTGCTTCCGGTGGTCTTGCGTGCCTCCAGCGTCGCGTGCGCGCGTGCCGCCTCGGCCAGCGGGAAGCGCTGGTTGATCTCGATCTTCACGATGCCCTTGCCGACCACCTCGAACAGGTCGTTCGCCGCCCACACCAGGTCGTCGCGCCGCGCGGTATAGGTGGCAAGCGTCGGGCGAGTCAGGAACAGGCTGCCCTTGGCCGCCAGCTGGCTGACATCGAACGGCGGCACCGGCCCCGAGGCGGCGCCATAGACCACCATCATCCCGAACGGCGCGAGGCAGTCCAGCGACTTCGCGAAGGTGTCCCGCCCGACGCTGTCATAGACCACCGGCAGCAGCTTGTTGTCGGTGATCTCGCGCACGCGGCCCAGGAAATCCTCGCGCGTGTAGACCACCGGGTGGGCGCAGCCGTGCGCCTTGGCCAGTTCCGCCTTGGCGTCGGAGGAGACGGTGCCGATCACCGTGCAGCCCAGGTGTTTCGCCCACTGGCAGAGGATCAGGCCGACGCCGCCGGCGGCGGCGTGCACCAGGATGGTGTCGCCGGCCTTCACCGCGTAGGTGCGCCGCAGCAGGTACTGCGCGGTCATGCCCTGGAGCATCATCGCCGCCGCGGTCTCGAAGCCGATGTCGTCGGGCAGTTTCACCAGCCGGTCGGCCTTGATCGTGCGGGATTCGGCATAGGCGCCGATCGGTGCGGTGGCATAGGCGACGCGGTCGCCCGGCGCCACCTCGGTCACGCCTGCGCCCACCGCCTCGACCTCGCCCGCCGCCTCCATGCCGATGATCGCCGGCAGGCCGGGCGGCTTGTAGAGGCCGGTGCGGAAATAGACGTCGATGAAGTTGAGGCCGACCGCGGCGTGGCGCACCAGCGCCTCGCCGGGGCCGGGGCCGGGCTTGGGCACATCCTCCCAGACCAGCACCTCTGGCCCGCCGTGCTCGTGAATCCGGATGGCTTTCTGCATCGCTGCCTCGGCTTGGATGACCCCACAGTACACCGCCCCGGTGCGCGGCCCGCGCCGACAGGGGAATGCGACCCTTCACCCGTTCTTGCTGCGATGCAAGAGCAGGCTGGGCTGGATTGCCTTCAGCCCATGGCGGCGCGCACCCGCCGCTCGATCTCGGCGAACAGGCTGGCCAGTGCTGCGTTCATGCCGGCGACGATCGCGCCGGGATCGGCCGAGGCCAGCGGCGCGCGCTCGGTCAGCATCGCCTGGCTGATCAGCGATGGCGGCCGGCGGGCGGTGTTCAGCAGCATGACGGAAAGGCTCGCGACCGCGGCCGGGCGGGCGGCGTCGGCAAGGTCGGCGTAGAGCGCCAGCAGGCTGACCTCCAGCGCGATCGCTGCCTCGCCCAGGCTGCCCGGGTCGAGCACGGCCGAGGCCGCGCCGCTCGCCTCCAGCCAGCGCCGCAGCTGGTCGTCGACCAGGCGCGCCGGCGGCAGCGCGAACTCGTTCCAGAAGTCGGTCTGCTGGCGGTTGCCGGCAAGCCGGCTGACCAGGCCGCGTGCCTCGGCGTTGGCGGCGGCGGTGACGTCGCGCATCAGCAGCGGCCGCGGCCGGCGGGCCGGATCGCGCGGACCGGGGCGCGGCACCTGCAGCGTGAAGATGGCCTTGTCCGGGAACGGCCGGTTGAAGGTGCTGCCGCAGCCGGCCAGCAGCGCCGCCGGCGCAGCAGGCAGCAGGCCAGCGACCAGCATGCGGCGACGCATCATCGGCGCTCCTCGGTCTGCGGCGGCGGCGCGCCGAACAGGAATCGGCTGGGATAGAGCCGCATCTGCTCGGTGATCGCGCGCAGATTCTCGGCGGTGGCGCGCAGGTCGCGCAGCAGCGGCCCGACATCGCGGTTGGCGTCGGCGCCCACCGCATCCAGCCGGCGCGCGGTCGCCTCGATGGTGCCGAGCATCGCCGGCAGACGGGCAAGCCCGCTCCGCAGGCTGGCCGAGGCGGCGGTGAGTTCGCCGCCCAGCGGCCCCTCCAGCAGCTGGCGCAGCGCCTCGGCGGCGTCGCGTGCGGCGTGCACCGCCTCGACCGTGGCCGGGCCGGCTGCCTTCAGCGTCGCATCCAGGCTGCGCATGGCATCCGCCGCGCCGACCAGCGTCGCATAGCCCTCGCCGGTCGTGATCTGCTCGCGCACGGCATCCAGCACGGCGCGCAGGTCGCGCACCATGCCGGCAACGTCGGCCTGGCGCAGTTCCCCCAACAGCGCCTCCGCCTGCGACTGGAACTGGGTCAGCGTGCTGGGTGCCGAGGGGATCACCCGATAGCGCGGCGTCCAGGGCACCTGCATCGGCGGAAAGCGCGTCGGGTCAAGGAAGTCGGCCTCGAGATAGGTGACACCGGTCAGCCCCTGGCTCGACATCCTGACCCGCAACCCGACATCCACCGCCTGGGTTTCGCGGGCCGGCGTGCGCAGCTCGGTCAGCGATCGTTCGACATCGAAGCGCACCACGACCAAGGCCGCCGCGCCGCCTTGGGTGGCGGTACCGCGCGTCGCGTCGGGGTATTCGGAAAGCGCGAGCTGGATGCTGATCACCCGCCCGACCTGGACTCCGCGGAAGCGCACCGCCGCCCCCGGGTCCAGCCCCTGCACGCTTTCGGTGAAATAGGTCTCGAACCGCTCGCCTGCCGGCTGCAGCCGGCCGGCGCCGATCCAGGCGGCAACGCCGACGATCGCGGCAAGCCCGCCCAGCACCATCAGCCCGACCCGGAAATAGAGCGCCTTTGATCCGCCCATGCCCGCGACCCCGCGCCCGTTCAGGCCATGACTTCGCGACGGAAGAAGGCACGCACGGTCGGGTGCGTCGCCTCGTCGCGGAGTTTCCTGGGGTCGCCCTCGGCGATCATGCCCTTGGCCTCGCGGTCGAGCATGATCACGCGGTCGGCGATCGCCAGGATGCTCTGCAGCTCATGGGTGATGACCACGAAGGTGATGCCAAGGTCGCGGGAAAGCGAGGTGATCAGCGCATCCAGCCCCGCCGAGGTGATCGGATCAAGGCCGGCCGAAGGCTCATCGAGGAACAGGATTTCCGGGTCAAGGGCCATCGCGCGCGCGATCGCGGCCCGCTTCAGCATGCCGCCGGAGATCTCGCTCGGCATGAAATCGGCGAAATCGGCGAGCCCGACCAGCCCGAGCTTGGTGCGCGCGATCCATTCCGCGGCGTCGGCCGGCAGCCTGGTGAACTCGACCAGCGGCAGCATCACGTTCCGGAGCAGGCTGAAACTGCCGAACATCGCGCCCGCCTGGAACATCACGCCGGTGTTGCGCCGGATCTTCTCCTGCGCCTCGCGCGAGGGGTCGTCGATCGCAACGCCCAGCACCCGCGCCTCGCCGGCCGCCGCCGGCACCAGCCCCACCAGCAGGCGAAGCAGCGTCGATTTGCCGCAGCCCGAGCCGCCGAGCACCACGAACACCTCGCCGCGGCGGACCTCGAAACTGACGTTCTGGAAGATCGTGCGGCTGCCGAAGCGCACGGAAACATCCTTGGCGGTGATCACCACCTGGGCCGAGGCATCCGGCGCGCCGGGCGGCACCGGCTACAGGCCGAGCAGGTTGAACAGGACGGCGAACAGGCCATCCAGCAGCACGATGGCGACGATGCTGCCGACCACGGTGGCGGTGGCGCTTTCTCCCACCGCCTTCGGCCCGGTGCCGGTCGCCATGCCGCGCCGGCAGCCGATCAACGCCACCGTCAGCCCGAATACCATCGCCTTGAACAGGCCGCCGAACAGGTCCTCGGGCGAGGTCGCGCGCGTCGCCTGGCGCAGGATCGCCGAGACCGGAAAACCGAAGCCGGTCATCACCGTGGTCATGCCGGCAATGCCGGCGATCAGCATGGTGACCGCCAGCACCGGCATCGCCAGCATGGCGCCGACGATGCGCGGCAGCACCAGGAACTGCACCGGATCGAAGCCCATCACCTGGAGCGCGTCGATCTCCTGGTTCACCTTCATGGTCCCGATCTCGGCGGCGAACGCGCTGCCCGACCGGCCAGCCAGGATCACCGCCGCCAGCAGCGGCGCCAGTTCGCGCGTCAGCGAGATGGCAACGAGGTCGGCAACGAACACCTCGGCGCCGAAGCGGCGCATCGGCAGCGCCGATTGGAACGCAAGGATCAGCCCGATCAGGAAGCCGAGCAGCAGGATCAGCGGCAGCGCGCGGGTGCCCACCGCCTCGGCCTGGGCGGCGCATTCGCTGGGGCGCAGCCGGCCGCGGCCGGCGAGCACGGCAAGCCCCGAGACCAGCACGTTGCCGATGAAGCCGACCCCTTCGCGGATCGAAACCAGGCTGTCGATGCTGGCACGGCCGACCCGCACCGCCAGGCCCTCGCGCGCCGCTTGGCGCTCTGCCGGCGCCTTGTGCGCCTCGGCAAAGCGGGCCAGCACGCGCGCAAGCGACGCCGAGGCGCCGCTCACCCGCACGCCCGGGTGCGCCGCCTGCAGCGCCTGGATCAGCGCTGCCCCTGCGCCATCGCAGCGCGTGACGCCGGCGAGGTCGATCGCGGCAGGGGGTGCTGCGCCGCGCCCGACCAGGCGCGGCCACAGCGCCGCCGCCGCATCGGAATCGAGTTCACCGGCCAGCACGATCTTCCTGCCGGCACCGCCGGCCGCCTCGGTCAGGCTGAAGCGCGGCGTCGTGGTCGTGCCGGGGGCGGGGTCTGCCATCACGCCCTGCTTGCCATCAGCCGGCGGTGCCTGTCACGGCCTCGTCGGCGAAATACTGGGCACGGCACAGCGCTGCGTAGCGGCCGCCCAGCGCCAGCAGCGCCTCGTGGCTGCCGGTTTCCACCACCCGCCCCGCCTCCAGCACGCAGATCGCGTCCGCCTCGCGCACGGTCGCCAGCCGATGCGCGATCACCAGCGTGGTGCGGCCCCGGCGCAGTGCCGCGACCGCTGCCTTCACCTCCGCCTCGCTTTCCGAATCGAGCGCGCTGGTCGCCTCGTCCAGCAGCAGGATCCTCGGGTTGCGCAGCAGCGCGCGGGCGAGCGCGATGCGCTGGCGCTGGCCGCCCGAAAGCGTCTCGCCGCGATCGCCCACCCGGGTCGCATAACCGCGCGGCAGCGCGGCGATGAAGTCGTGCGCGGCGGCGGCGCGGGCGGCCGCCTCGACGTCGGCATCGGTCGCGTCCTGCCTGCCGAAGCGGATATTGGCGGCGACCGTATCGTCGAACAGCATGACGTCCTGCGCGACCAGCGCGATGGCACCGCGCAGCGAGGCGAGCCGCAGGCCGCGCACGTCGCAGCCATCGACCAGCACGGCGCCGCCGGTTGCGTCGTAAAGGCGCGCCAGCACCGCCATCAGCGTCGATTTGCCGCTGCCCGAGGGGCCGACAAGTGCCACCGTACTGCCGGCCGGTACCGCGAGCGTCACCTCGTCGAGCGCCGGCGCATCGGCCCCGGCATAGGCGAAGCGCACCCTCTCGAACCGCACCGCGCCGGGGCCGGGCGGCAGCGCCACCGCACCCGGCGCATCGACGATCAGCGGCCGCCGGTCGATCAGGGCGAACACCCGGGCAAGCCCGGCCAGGCCCTCCTGCAAGGCGGCGTTCAGCGAGCCGAGCGCCCGCACCGGCCGGGCGGCGATCAGCATGGCGGCAACGAAGCCGGTGAACTGGCCGACGCTGCCGCCGCCGATGGTGATGCGCCAGCCGGCAAAGGCGATCACCGCTGCCACCGCCACCCCGCCCAGGAACTCCAGCACGGGGTCGATCCGCGCCCGGCCGCGTGCCAGCTGCATCAGGCTCTCGCGCAGTGACGCGAAGGCGGCGCCGCCGCGCGCCTCGGCCCAGGCTTCCAGCCCGAACGTCCTGACCAGGCGGATGCCGGAAAACGTCTCGGCGACGGTCGCGGTCACGTCGCCCATGCGCTCGGTCATGCCGCGGCTCTGCCGGCGGAGCGCCCTGCCGATGCGCACGATCGGCACCGCCGCCACCGGATAGAGCGCCAGCGCGAACAGGCTCAGCACCCAGTCGAGCCAGACCATGCTGGCGGCCAGCGCGACCACGGTGAAGACATCGGCGAAGGCGTTGGTCGCCTTGGTCAGGCTCTCGCGCACCAGGGTGGCATCGGCGGTGAAGCGGGCGACCAGCCGGCCCGGGCTTTCCAGCGACAATTGCGCGAGGTCGGCACGCAGCAGGTGGCTGAACATGCTCTGCTGCAAGGCCTCGATCACGCGCAGCACGACGTCGTTGATCAGCACCGCCTGGACGTATTGTGCTGCCCCCTTCAGCGCCACCAGCCCGATCACCGCCGGCGGCAGCAGGTACAGGATGGCGGGGTCCTGCGCGGTCAGCATCGCATAGGCGCGCTCGATCACGATCGGATAGAGCGCGGTCAGCGCCGAGACCGCGAGTGCCGCCAGGGCCACCAGCGCCAGCCGGCGGCGGAACGGCACCAGCCATTCGCGCCACAGCCGTGACAGCAGCGAAAACGTCGCGGCGCGGTCGAGCGCGTGGCCAGGGTTTGCCCCAGGGGTTGCCATCGGGCCGACCTATAGCAGCCCGGAGGCGATCAGGCGCTGGGCCTCGGCGGCGAGGCTGGCGCGGTCGGCGACGCAGCCGCCCGCGAGCCAGGCAGCGCGCATCGCCGCCAGCGCCCGGCCGACGCGCGGGCCTTCCGGCAGGCCGAGATCGGCGGCGCGGAGCGGGAATACCGGCACCGCCATCGCCGCGATCCGGGCGCGGAGCGCCTGCCACGCGGGATCGGGCCGGCCGGGCTGGGCCCGCCAGCTGCGCCCCGCCAGCAGGCCAGCAGGGAACTCGGCGAGCAGCCGGCGCAGCGCCGCCTCGTCGTTCTCCGGCACCGGTGCGGGGCCGGCGCGCAGGGCCGCAAGCCGAGCCGCCTCCTCGCCCGACAGGCGGAGCCGCCGGGCGAAGCGGTCGAGGTCGGCGCCAGGCGCCAGCAGCACGGAAAGCCTGAGCAGCGGCTCGGCGGGGGCACCGGCGGCAACCAGGCGGTCGAGTGCGGCGAGGTCGGTCCCCTCGGGCAGCACCACCCGGGCGACGCCGGCCGCCTCCATCAGGCCGAGCACGGCGCGCGGGTCGGGTGCCTCCAGGATGCGCTTCAGCTCGCTCCAGACCCGCTCGGCGGACAGGCGGCGAAGCGCGGGTGCCGCGGCTTCGATCGCGGCCAGCGCCGCCGGGTCGGGCGCGCCCCGGCCGTAGCGGGCCTGGAACCGGAACCAGCGGAGCGCCCGCAGGTAGTCCTCGGCGATGCGCATCGGCGCCTCGCCGACGAAGCGCACCCGCCCCGCTGCGAGATCGGGCTGGCCGCCGAAATAGTCGAACACGGTGCCGTCCGGGGCGAGCGACATCGCGTTGATGGTGAAATCGCGCCGGGCGGCGTCCTCGCGCCAGTCGGCATCGAAGGCGACCACGGCGTGCCTGCCGTCGGTTTCGAGGTCGCGGCGGAGCGTGGTGATCTCGATCGGCGCGCCGTCGAGCACGGCGGTGACGGTGCCGTGCGCGATGCCGGTCGGCACCACCCTGATGCCGGCCTCGCCGAGGCGGGCTGCCACCGCCTCGGGCGATAGCGTGGTGGCAAGGTCGATGTCGGCGACGGCAAGGCCGGCCAGGGTGTCGCGCACGGCGCCGCCGACCGCGCGTGCCCCTGCCAGCAGCGCCAGGATGCGCGCGGCCGGGCCGCGCACCAGCCAGTCGGGCGGGGTGATGACGAACCGGTCCTGCACGCAGGCACCGCTAGCGCGGCCGGTGCGGCAAGTCACCGGCTCAGCGGGTCACCGGGCCGCCGGGCACGATCTCGCCGCCACGCAGCTGCGCCGGCGCATACTGGCTGCCTGCCGCCATCCGCTGGCGGTTGCTGGTGAGCGCGAGCACGGCGAAGGCCAGCACGAGGCCGGCCACCGACAGCGCGATCCAGGGGTGCGGCCGGGCCGGCGCCGCCGCGTCGGATTCGCCGGGCGCCTCCTCCTCGCGCCCCCAGCGCTTCAGGGCCGCGAGCCACAGCACATAGAGCGCGAACGGCACCAGGAACGGCCCGACCGCCTCGATGAAGGCGCGCCACATCGCCTCAGCCCCGCCCGCTCATGATGCTGCCCGCCCCTATGCTGCCCGCCCCTATGCCGCCCGCAGCAGGCGGCCGAGATTGACCAGGATCGCCGCGGTGGCGCCCCAGATGTGATGGTGGGCGTGCGGGATCACCCAGAAGCGTCGGCGCTCGCCGCGCAGCAGCATCTCCTCCTGGCGCGGCGCCGCGGCGTCCAGCAGCACGGCGAGCGGCAGTTCGAACACCTCGGCCACCTCGCGCGGGTCCGGGGCAAGCGCCATCGGCGGGCGGACCAGCCCGACCATCGGCGCGATCGCATAGCCGGTGCCGGTCAGGTGCCGCGGCAGCGGCCCGGCGAGCTCGACCGCGCTTGGCGGCAGGCCGATCTCCTCCTCGGTCTCGCGGAGCGCGGCGGCGGCGGCGTCGCGGTCGGCGGGGCTGATCCGCCCGCCCGGGAAACTCACCTGGCCGGCATGGGCGGGCAGCTGGTCGGTGCGCCGGGTCAGCAGCACCGCCGGTGCGGGGTAGAGCACGATCGGCACCAGCACCGCCGCCGGGATCACCGCCGGCGGGATCGTCGCCGCCGGGGCCGCGCGCGCGCCGGCGGCGGGCGCCTGCCCGGCGTCGGCGGCAAGGGCGTGCAGGATCCTGCCGCGCCAGTCGGCGCCGGCCTCTGCAGGTGCTGCCGCCGGCGTGCTCACGCCTCCGGATCGCCGAGCGGGAAGAACGATCGCTGGCTCCAGACGCCGAGGCAGCGCGCGCCGCCCAGCTGCTCGGGCACCGAAAGCGCCACCAGTTCGTAATAGACCGCGCGGTTGATCCGCGCCTCCAGCCCGTCGCGCACCATCACGTACGGCACCGGCGCGCCGGCAGCGGCCTCGCGCGCGACCCGGATCGGGTGGTCGGGGCCGGCCGAGACCATCGCATCGACATTGGTGCGGAACGAGATCACCTGGTCGTGGCCCGACGGGCAGGCGCCCGGGCAGTGGAACAGCTCGACCGCGACGAAGGGCGCATCCTCGACCGCGATGCGGGCGCGCTCGGCCGGGGTGACCAGCCAGTAGCCGTCGGCCTCACGGCGCAGCACGCTGGCGAACAGGCAGACCAGCTCCTTCCGCCCGATCGGCCCGCCCTGGTAGTACCAGGTGCCGTCGCGGGCGATCCGCATCGGGATGTCGCCGCATTCCACCGGCGTGCGCGGGCGGCGTAGCGTGGGCGCAAGATGCGCAAGCCCGGGGATCGGTGATGCGGCGCGGCCGGCATCGGCCGGGGCGAACCGCATTCCATCGCTCGCTGGCGTCACGCCGCCTGGCATGTCACGTCCCTGTGACTGGTGGACCGCCCGTGATCAACGCGGTTCCCCGCGTGCAGCGAATATAGGTAGCATGCCCCCGATGGTTGAAGGTCTCCTGAGCGGATCCGCGACCCGGCCCGCCGCCCCCGCCGCCGGCACCCCCCCTGCCGAGGCGCTGCTCGACGAGATCGAGGCGCTGACGCGCAAGGTGGCCAGCGTGCGGGCCGAGATCGGGCGCGTGATCTTCGGCCAGCAGGACGTGGTCGACCAGACCCTGATCACGCTGCTGGCCGGCGGGCACCTGCTGCTGGTCGGCGTGCCGGGCCTTGGCAAGACCAAGCTGGTCGAGGCGCTGGGCACGGTGCTGGGCCTCGCCGAGAAGCGCGTGCAGTTCACCCCCGACCTGATGCCGTCGGACATCATCGGCAGCGAGGTGCTGGACGAATCGGCCGAAGGCAGGCGCAGTTTCCGCTTCATTCCCGGCCCGATCTTCTGCCAGCTGCTGATGGCCGACGAGATCAACCGGGCGAGCCCCCGCACCCAGTCGGCGCTGCTGCAGGCGATGCAGGAGCACAAGGTCTCGGTCGGCGGCGTGATCCACCCGCTGCCCTCGCCGTTCCATGTGCTGGCGACCCAGAACCCGATCGAGCAGGAAGGCACCTACCCGCTGCCGGAGGCGCAGCTCGACCGCTTCCTGCTGGAGGTCGAGGTGCGCTACCCCGACCTCGATGCCGAGCGCACGATGCTGCTCGCGACCACCGGCGCGCACGAGGAAAGCCCGCGCCAGGCGATGACGGCAGCCGAGCTGATCGCCGCCCAGCGGCTGATCCGGCGGGTGCCGGTCGGCGAATCGGTGCTCGAGGCGATCCTCTCGATCGTGCGCGCCGGCCGGCCGGAAACCACGCCGCTCGAGGGCGTGAGGCGCCAGGTCTCGTGGGGGCCGGGGCCGCGCGCAGCACAGGCGCTGATGCTGGCCTGCCGTGCCCGCGCCGTGCTGGATGGCAGGCTTTCCCCCAGCATCGAGGATGTCGCGGCGCTGGCGCCGCCGGTGCTGCGCCACCGCATGGCGCTGTCGTTCGCCGCCCGGGCGGACGGGCTGACCGTCGCACAGGTGATCGCCGATCTGACCGCGCTGCTGGGATAGGGTGCGGCGCGGATGACCAGCACCGCGGCGCCTGGCGGCCGGCAGGGCAGCGCCGACCAGGCCGCCCGGAGCGACCCGGCGTCGCTGGCATCGCCGGTGCTGGCCGCGCGCCGGGCCGAAGCCGTCGCGGCCCGCTTCCCGCCGCTGCTGGTGGCGGCCGAGCGGGTGGCGACGACCGTCGCCCAGGGCGTGCACGGGCGCCGGCGCGTCGGCCAGGGCGATGCCTTCTGGCAGTTCCGCCCGTTCCTTGCCGGCGACACCGTGGCCCGGATCGACTGGCGCCAGTCGGCCAAGTCCGACCGCACCTTCGTGCGCGAGACCGAATGGGAAGCCGCCCAGACCGTGTGGCTGTGGTGCGATGGCTCGGCCAGCATGCGCTGGCGCTCGCAGCGGTCGCTGCCGGAAAAGGTGGAGCGCGCCGAACTGCTGATGCTGGCGCTGGCCTGCCTGCTGCTGCGCGCCGGCGAACGGGTGGCGCTGATCGGGCACGGCATGCGCCCGCTGGGCGGGCGCGGCGCGCTCGACCTGCTGGCCGAGATCGCATCCCGCTCCCCCGATCCCGGCAGCCAGGCCGGCCTGCCGCCGGCCCAGCGCATCGCCCGGCACGCGCGCGTGGTGCTGCTGGGCGACCTGCTCTCGCCGCTGGCCGAGGTGCAGGCGGTGGTCTCGCGGCTGGCGGCGACGCCCGCCAGTGGCCACCTGCTGCAGGTCCTCGACCCGGCCGAGGAGGCGCTGCCCTATGCCGGCCGGGTGCGGTTCGAGGGGCTGGAGCAGGAGGGTGCCCACATCATCGGCCGGGTCGAAGGCGTGCGCGGCGACTACGCGAAGCGGCTGGCCGCCCAGCGCGAGGGGCTGAAGGCGATCGCGCGCGCCGCCGGCTGGGGCTTCGCCACCCATCGCACCAGCGAACCGCCCGAGGCGGCGCTGCTCGGCCTCTATACCGCGCTGTCGCCGCAATGATCGGGCGCCTTCCGTGCTGAGCCTCGGTCCCCTCGCCTTCGCGGCACCCTGGCTGCTGCTGGCGCTGGCGGGGCTGCCGGTATTGTGGTGGCTGCTGAAGGTGACGCCGCCGGCGCCGCGGCGCATCGGCTTCCCGGCGATTCGCCTGCTGTTCGGCCTCAACCCCGAGGAGACCGCGGCGCGCACGCCGTGGTGGCTGCTGTGCCTGCGCCTGCTCGCGGCGGCGCTGGTGATCATCGGGCTTGCCCAGCCGGTGCTGAACCCGGCGCGCTCGCCTGGCGGCGAGGGGCCGCTGCTGCTGGTGGTCGATGACGGCTGGGCCTCCGGCCCCGACTGGCCGCTGAAGCGCGCGGCACTGGCGAGCCTGATCGACCAGGCCGAGCGCGAGGGGAGGGCGGTCGGGCTGCTGCCCACCAGCGCATCGGCGCGCGGCGAGCCGCCCGCCGGCCCGATCTTCCTTCCCGCCGCCGAGGCGCGGCGGCGGCTGGCCGCGATGCGGCCGAACCCCTGGCCGCCGGATCGCGCCGGGGCCGCGGCCGCAGCCGGGGCGCTTGCCGGCCCGGCAAGCGTGGTGTGGGTCGCAGACGGCCTCGCGCACGCCGACGAAGCCGGCGCCCTGCAGCTCGTGGCCGCGCTCGGGCGGCTGGGGCGGCTCGAGGTGCTGCTGCCCGCCCCCGATCGGCCGGCGCGCGTGCTGCTGCCGCCGCGCGCCGAGCAGGGGCGGCTCGTGCTTGGCGTCCGCCAGGCGGCGATGGAGGTGCCAAGCGAGACCGCGGTGCTGGCGCGCACCGCCGACGCAAGGGCGCTCGCGCGGGTGCCGCTCGCTTTCGCGCCAGGCGCCACCGAGACCGAGGTGGCGCTGTCGCTGCCGCCCGAACTGCGCAACCGCCTGGCCAGGGTCGAGCTCGAGGGCGCGAATTCGGCGGCGTCGGTCGCGCTGTCCGACGAACGCTGGCGGCGCCGCCCGGTCGGGCTGGTTTCCGGCAACCCCACCGCCGCCGACCAGCCGCTGATCGGCGATCTTTTCTACCTCGACCGGGCGCTCGCGCCGTTCGCCGAAATCCGGCGCGGCACGGTGCGCGAGCTGCTGAAGCGCGAGATCGCGATGATCGTGCTGGCCGACCTCGACCAGCTGGGGCCCGACGAGACCTCGGCGCTCGATGCCTGGGTGGCCAAGGGCGGCGTGCTGGTGCGCTTCGCCGGGCCGCGGCTGGCCGCATCGCCCGACCAGCTGCTGCCCGTGGGCCTGCGCGCAGGCGATCGCCAGCTGGGGGGCGCGATGTCGTGGGCGCGGCCGGCCGGGCTTGCCGAGTTCCCCGCCGACAGCCCGTTCGCCGGGCTTGCCGTGCCCGCCGATGTCACGGTCGAGCGCCAGGTGCTGGCCGAGCCCTCGCCGGTGCTGGCGCAGCGCACCTGGGCGAAACTTCTGGATGGCACGCCGCTGGTCACCGGCGAGCGCCGCGGCAGCGGCGCCGTGACCCTGTTCCATGTCACCGCCAACGGCGACTGGTCGAACCTGCCGCTGTCGGGTCTGTTCGTGGAGATGCTGCGGCGGCTGGTCGCGATCTCGACCGGGGTGTCGGGCATCGAGGAGACGGCGCGGCTGCCGCCCTCGGAACTCCTCGACGGCTTCGGCAGGCTCGGGGCGCCACCGCCGGGCGCGGTGCCGATCGAGGGCCGCGACCTTGCCGGCTGGGTGCCGGGTCCGCGCCACCCGCCCGGACTCTACGGCAGCGGCGAGGCGAAGCGCGCGCTCAATCTCGGCCAGGTGCTGGCGGCGCCGGCGGCGCTCGTCCTGCCGGCGGCGGTGCCGCGCCGGGTGCTGGCCGAGGGCAGCAGCGAGCTGCCGCTTGCCTCGCTGCTGCTCGGCCTCGCGCTGCTGCTGCTGCTGGCCGACCTGCTGATCTCGCTGGTGCTGCGGGGCCTGGTGCGGCTGCCGGCGCGGGCCGCGGCGGCCGGCCTCGTGCTGCTGGCGCTGGCGGCGGCGCCCGCGCTGGCGCAATCGCAGCCCCCGCCCGGCTCGGCGGCCGATTCCGACGTGCCGCTCGGGGCGGTGGAAACGCGGCTCGCCTACGTGGTCACCGGCGAATCCGAGCTCGACGATATCTCGCGCATGGGGCTCGGCGGCCTGTCCGATTTCATCAACCGCCGCACCGCGGCGAGCCTTGGCGAGCCGGCCGGCGTGCGGCCGGGGCGGGACGACCTCTCGTTCTATCCGCTGCTGTACTGGCCGCTCAGCGCCACCCAGCCGGAACCCGACGCGGCGGCGGCGGCGGCGCTCAACGATTTCATGCGCCAGGGCGGGATCATCCTGTTCGACACCCGCGACCAGGGTTCGGGCGAGGGGTTCTCGCCCGGTGCCTCGGCGGCGCTGCGGCGGGTCGGCCGCCCGCTCTCGATCCCGGCGCTGGTGCCGGTGCCGCCCGACCACGTGCTGTCGCGCGCCTTCTACCTGCTCGGCGAGTTCCCCGGCCGCTACGCCGGCGGCCAGGTGTGGGTGCAGCGCGACCAGGACCGTGCCAACGATTCGGTCTCGCCGGTGATCATCGGCGGCCACGACTGGGCCGCGGCCTGGGCGGTGGACGGCCAGGGCAGGCGCCCGTTCGCCACCCTGCCCGGCGGCGAACGCCAGCGCACGCTTGCCTATCGGTTCGGCGTCAACCTCGTGATGTACGCGCTGACCGGCAACTACAAGGGTGACCAGGTGCACGTGCCCTCGATCCTCGAACGGCTCGGCCAGTAGGCGGCGGCGATGGACCGCACGCTGGTCGGCATCGCGTTCGATCCCTGGGTGCCGGAATGGGCGCTGGTCGGGCTGCTGGCGGCTGCCTCCGT
>JADYYZ010000083.1 GCA_020853405.1 Acetobacteraceae bacterium | reverse complement strand
GGGCCGGCGTGCTGCTGGCCGGCTTCCTTCAGGGTCTGCTGCCACGCGACCTGATCACCCGGCGCATGGGCGCGCGGTCCGGGCTGGTCGGCCTGCTGCTGGCGACGCTCGCCGGCCTGATCACCCCCGGCGGCCCGATGGCCTCGTTCCCGATGGTGCTGGTGCTGGCGGTATCCGGCGCCGACCGCGGCGCGCTGATCGCCTACATCACCGCCTGGTCGCTGCTGGGCTTCCAGCGCACCCTGGTCTGGGAGATCCCGGTGCTGGGCGCCGACTTCGCGATCCTGCGCCTGCTGGTCTCGATGCCGCTGCCGCTGCTGGCCGGGCTGGTCGCCCGACGCATTCCGCTTTCCCTGGTGCTGCCCGAACGCCTGCCCGAACGCCTGCCCGAACGCCTGCCCCATGGTGGCCGGGGCGCAGGGCGATGAACGGTGCCGCGATCGTGCTGTGGGTGCTGTGCGCGCTGGCGGCGATCGCCGCGCTGCGGGCGGGCGACGGACGGGCGCGGCACGGGCTGCGCTTCGCCGCCGACCAGCTGAAGGTGGTGCTGCCGATGCTGGCGATGGCGCTGCCGGCGGCCGGATTCATTTCGGAACTGGTGCCCGATCAGCTGGCCCAGGCGCTGATCGGCCCCGACAGCGGCGTGGCGGGAATCGTAATCGCCTCGCTGGCGGGCGGCCTCATTCCCGGCGGACCGTTCGTGTCGTTCCCGATCGTGCTCGCCTTCGCCCAGTCGGGTGCCGGCGTGCCCCAGCTGGTGGCGCTGACCGGCGGCTGGGCGGTGCTTGCCTTCCACCGCGTGGTGATCTGGGAGCTGCCGGTGATGGGCGCATCCTTCGTGCTGCTGCGGCTTGCATGCAGTGTTGCCCTGCCGGCGCTGTCGGGGCTGCTGGCACTGGCGCTGGTCGCATCCGGCCTTGCCGGCGGCAGGATCGTGCCGTGAGGCAGGCAACCGGTGCCGCATCGCCACCCGGCGCCGCCGACCCCGACTGGGCCGCGTTTCTTGCCGCGCGCGCGGCCGGCACGGTGCCCGCCGATTCCCCTCTCGCCCCGCTCTATCTGCCGCTGCTGGAAGCGGCCACCGCGGCGGACGGCTGCCGCGTGTTCGGCCACATCGCGGCCAGCCTCGATGGCAGGATCGCCACCACCCGAGGGTCCAGCCGCTGGATTTCGGGCGAGGCCGACCTCGTGCACACGCACCGGCTGCGCGCACTTGCCGATGCGGTGATCGTCGGCGCCGGCACGGTGCTGCACGACGATCCGCAGCTCACGGTGCGCCGGTGCGCGGGACGTTCGCCGGTGCGGGTGGTGATCGACACCGAACGCCGCCTGCCGCGCGGCTGCGCGGTGTTCCAGGGCGGCCCGCCGACGCTCCTGGCCTGCGCCTCCGATCTCGCCGGCCCCGATGCCCCCGGAACCGCGCAGCTCCTGGCGCTGCCGAGGGACGGCGACGGCGGGGTGGCGATCGCCGCGCTGCTGGCGGCACTCAGCGAGCGCGGTCTTTGCCGGCTGCTGGTCGAAGGCGGCGGGCGGACCATCGGCAGGTTCCTTCGCGCCGGCTGCCTCGACCGCCTGCATGTGGTGGTGGCGCCGCTGCTGCTGGGCAGCGGCGTGCCGATGCTGACGCTGCCCGAGATCGCCGACATCGCCGAGGGCATGCGCCTTGCCGTCCGGCATTTTCCGCTTGGCGAGGACATGCTGTTCGACCTCGCGATCGGCCGCCGCCGGCCGGCATGAGCGAGGCCCGCGCCTTCTGGACCGTCGCGCCCGGTGTCGGCGAACTCCGCGCCGAGGCACTGCCCCAGCCCGGCACGCACGAGGCGCTGGTGCGCACGCGATACAGCGGCATCAGCCGCGGCAGCGAAAGCCTGGTGTTCCGCGGCCTGGTGCCGCCCGGTGAGTTCACGCGCATGCGCTGCCCGATGATGGGCGGGGCCTTCCCGTTCCCGGTGAAATACGGCTACAGCGCGGTCGGCGTGGTCGAGGCGGGACCGGATTCGCTCGTGGGCAGGACCGTATTCGCGCTGGCGCCGCACCAGGACCGCTTCGTCGCCGACGCCGCGATGCTGCACGTGCTGCCGGGCTTCCTGCCGCCGCGCCGTGCGGTGCTCGCCGCCAACATGGAAACCGCGCTGAACATCTTCTGGGATGCGGCACCGCTGGCGGGCGAGCGTGCCATGGTGGTGGGCGCGGGCGTGGTCGGCCTCTTGTCGGCGTTGCTGCTGGCCCGGGTGCCAGGGCTCGCCCTCACGCTGGTCGATCGCGATCCGGCACGCGCCGCGCTGGCCCGCGGACTCGGCCTCGCCTTCGCACGACCGGAGGATGCGCCAGGGGAGCAGGAGCTGATCGTGCACGCCAGCGGCCATCCCGCGGGGCTGGAACTCGCGATCGCGCGCGCGGCGAACGAGGCACGCATCCTGGAGGCATCGTGGTTCGGCGACCAGCTATGCCAGGTGCCCCTTGGCGGCGCGTTCCACAGCCGCCGCCTCCGCCTGATCGCAAGCCAGGTCGGGCAGGTGGCAGCACCGATGCGCGGGCGGCGCACGCACGCCGAACGCCTGCGCCTCGCGCTCGACCTGCTCGACGATGCACGGCTCGACCTGCTGCTTGACGGGCCGACGCCGTTCGACACCCTTGCCGCCGCGATGCCCGCCATCCTGGGTGCGCCGGGCGCGCTGTGCCATGTCGTGACCTACGCCTGAGGGAGCACGGATGTATTCGCTGACGGTCTCGGACCACGTGATGATCGCGCACAGTTTCGCCGGCGAGGCGTTCGGCCCTGCCCAGCGCCTGCACGGCGCAACCTATGCGGTGGAGGCCGAGTTCCGCGCCGCCCGGCTCGACCAGCTCAATCTGCTGGTCGATATCGGGCTTGCCCGCGCCGAGCTGCGCCGCGCGCTTGATACGTTCGACTACCGCAACCTCGACGAGCTGCTGCAGTTCACCGGCCAGAACACCACCACCGAGTTCATGGCGGCCCACATCCACAGACTGCTGTGCACGGCGCTGCTGGAAGGACGCCTGGGCGCGCACGGGCGCAACCTGTCGGCACTGCGCGTGACGTTGCGCGAAAGCCCGCTTGCCTGGGCCGCGTTCGAAGGCCCCCTCAGCGCCGCATGACGGGAAGGGTCCGATGAAGATCGCGCTTGCCGCCCCCGCCCCGTTCGATACCGTGAGCGGCGGCTACAACTACGACCGCGCGATCGTTTCCGGCCTGCGGGCGCTCGGCCACCAGGTACTGGTGGTCGAGCAGGTCGGCCGCCATCCGCTTGCCGACGCCGCCGCCGAAGCGAACGCAGCCGACACGCTGGCTGGCCTGCCCGGCGACTGGTGCCTCGTGCTCGACGGGCTCGGCCTGCCGGCCTTCGCGCCATTCGCCGACGATCCCCGCATTGCCCGCGCGGTCGGGCTGATCCATCACCCGACGCCGCTGGAAAAGGGCCTGGCCGCGGCCGATGCCGCGCAGCTCCGTGCCCGCGAATCGCGGCTGCTGCCGCGGCTCCGGCGCCTGATCGCCACCTCGAAGCCGACCGCCGAGGCGCTGGCCGCGATGGGCGTGGCAGGCGAGCGGATCGCGGTGGTGGAACCGGGCACCGAACCGGCCGGCCGCGCGCCCGGCACGCGCGGTGCCGGCTGCCACCTTCTCAGCATCGGCGCGCTGGTGCCGCGCAAGGGGCACGACGTTCTGCTGCGGGCGCTCGGCCGGCTTTGCGACCTCGACTGGCGGCTTACCATCGTCGGCACGGCCGGGCGCGACCCGGCGCACGCCGCCCACCTGCGCGCGCTGGCCGACCAGCTGGGCATCGCCGCGCGCGTCACCTTCGCCGGCGAAGTCGGTGGTGCCGCGCTCGAGGCGCTGTGGCAGAGCGCCGACATCTTCGCGCTCGCCACCTGGTACGAGGGCTACGGCATGGCTGCGGCCGAGGCGCTGGCGCACGGCATCCCGCTTGCGCTCACCGCCGGCGGCGCGATCGCCGAGCTCGCACAGCCGGCCTGGAGCGTGCTCTCGAAGCCGGGCGAGCACGCGCTGCTGTCGAAGGCGCTGCGGCGCATGATCTTCGATGGCGAACTGCGCGCGCGCATGAAGGACGCCGCGTGGGAGGCAGGCCGCGCCCTGCCCGGCTGGCCGGCGCAGGCGGAAAAGTTCGCCGCGTCGCTCGGCGCATGAGCGAGGGCTTCGATGCCGGCTGGCTCGCGTTGCGCGAACCGCACGACGCGCGGGCGCGGAGCGCGGCGATCGCCGGCGCGCTGATCGCCACCCTGCCGGCGCGGCCGAGGCTGCTCGATCTCGGCGCCGGGTCGGGTTCGCTGTTCCGTTGGCTGGCGCCGCGCATCTACCGCGCCCAGGCCTGGACCCTGTTCGATGCCGACGCCGGGCTGATCGAGGCAGCGTTCGAGACCATCGCCCTGTGGGCCGAGGCGCTGGGGCTGAAGGTGACGACACCGGGGCGGGCGCTGCTGGTGCACGCGCCGGGCGGCGCCTGGCGGGTGGAGGCACGGCAGGGCGACCTTGCCGAGATCGGCGGGCTGCCGCTGGCCGGCCACCACGCGGTGGTGAATTCCGCGCTGTGCGACCTGGTCTCGCGGCCGTGGCTCGCGGCACTTTCGGCGCGCCTGTCGGTTCCGTTCTATGCGGCGCTGATCGCCGACGGCCGGGTGCGCTGGCGCCCTCACCTTCCTGCCGACAGGGCACTGGCCGCTGCCTTCCGTCGCGACCAGGGCCGCGACAAGGGGCTTGGCCCGGCGCTCGGCCATCGCGCGCCGGCAGCGGCGATCGAGCTGTTCGAGGCACGCGGCTTTTGCGTGCTGAGCGCACCCAGCGACTGGCGGATCGGCCCGGACCAGACCGCGATGCTGTCGGCGATCCTGCATGGCGACGCCGACGCCGCCTGCCGGGCCGACCCGCGCCACCGTGCCCGCCATGCCGCCTGGCGGCAGGCGCGGATGCTTCATGGCGGCAGGGGACGCCTGTCGCTCCGCCTCGGCCATCGCGACGTGCTGGCCATTCCGCGTTAGGGTCTTGGCATGCCCCTTCTTCTCGGCTGCATCGCTGACGATTTCACCGGCGCCACCGACCTTGCCGGCATGCTGGTGAAGGGCGGCATGCGCACCGTGCAGGTGATCGGCGTGCCGGACGGACCGCCACCTGCGGCCGATGCGATCGTGGTCGCACTGAAGATCCGCACCGCGCCAACCGCCGAGGCGGTGGCCGAGGCCGTCTCCGCCTTCGATTGGCTGCGCGAGGCGGGGGCCGGGAAGTTCTTCTGGAAATACTGCTCGACCTTCGATTCCACCGACCAGGGCAATATCGGCCCGGTGGCCGATGCGCTGGCCCAGCGCACCGGCGCGGCGATGGTGCCGTTCTGCCCGGCCTTCCCCGCCAACCAGCGCAGCGTCTTCCAGGGCCACCTGTTCGTGGGCAGCCGCCTGCTCAGCGAAAGCGGCATGGAGAACCACCCGCTGACGCCGATGCAGGATGCCGACCTCGTGCGCGTGCTTGGCCGGCAGACCGGGCACGGCGTCGGGCTGGTGCCCTATGCGGTGGTCGCGCAGGGGCCGGACGCGATCCGCGATGCCTTCACGCGGCTTTCCGACCAGGGCCGCCGCTATGCCATCTGCGATGCGGTGAGCGAACAGCATCTGGTCGATCTCGGCGCCGCCTGCGATCGCATGCCGCTGGTGACCGGCGGATCGGGGATGGCGATGGGTCTGCCGCCGCTGTTCCGCGCACGCGGTGCGCTCGATGCCGCCACCGCGGCCGATGCGCTGCCGGATGTTTCCGGGCCTGGGGCGGTGGTCTCGGGCTCGTGCTCGCGCCAGACGCTGTTCCAGATCGGTGCTGCCGCCCAGCGCATGGCGCACTTCGCGCTCGACCCGCTCGATTCCGAGTCGCCCGAGGCTGCCGCGGCGGCGGCGCTGGCGTGGGCCGCCGACAAGCCGATGCCGGTGCTGATCGCAGCCTCCGCCCCGCCCGACCGGGTGCAGGCGATCCAGGCACGCCTGGGGCGCGAGGCGGCCGGCCAGTTCATCGAAGCGGCGCTGGCCGAGATCGCCGCCGGCCTGGTTGCACGCGGCGTGCGCCGGCTGGTGGTGGCGGGCGGCGAGACCTCGGGCGCGGTGGTGCAGCGGCTGGGCGTGAGGCAACTGCGCATCGGCCCGGAGATCGACCCCGGCGTGCCCTGGACGCATGCGGCCGGAGACGGCACGCGCCCCGATCTGCTGCTGGCGCTGAAGAGCGGCAATTTCGGCGGTCGTGATTTCTTCGCCAACGCATTGGCGATGACGGAATGACCGAGCCTGAGCTCCGCGCCCTGCTGTGCGAGCTGGCAGCCAGCCTGTTCGCGCGCGGCTTCTCGGTCGGCAGTGCCGGCAACATCTCGGCACGGCTGCCGGACGGGTTCCTGATGACGCCGACCAATTCCTGCCTCGGCCGGCTCGACCCCGCCCGGCTGTCCAGGCTGGGTGCGGATTTCGCGCACCTCTCCGGCGACCGGCCATCGAAGGAGGTGTTCATGCACCGCGCCTTCTACCAGGCACGCGGGCCGGCCTGCGGCGCGGTCGTGCACCTGCATTCGACGCACGCCACCGCGATCGCCTGCCTCGCCGATGCCGGCCCGCAAAGCCCGATCCCGCCGCTTACGCCCTATTTCGTGATGCGCGCGGGCAGGACCGTGCCGCTGGTGCCGTACTACCGGCCGGGCGATGCGGCGATGGAACCGGCGATCGCTGAGGCCGCGCGCGGGGCGAAGGCCGTGCTGCTGGCCAATCATGGCCCGGTCGTGTGCGGCGCGAGCCTTGCCGATGCGGTCTACGCCGCCGAGGAACTGGAGGAGGCCGCCCGGCTCGCGCTGCTGCTGCGCGGCGTGCCGACCCGCACCCTGACGCCGGCCCAGATCGACGATCTGCTTCAGACCTTCGGCTGATCGAGCAGCGCCTCGATCGCGCCGAACGCGGCGGGCGAGAACCCCCGCACGCGGGCGGCGCTGACGCCGCCCAGGAACCCCGCTGCCGGCAGCAGATGCGCGATCCTGGCCGCGCGCAGGCGGCCGAGCGGCCTGGCGCCGGGGTGGCTCGCGGTCGCGAACAGGGGCGAGACGAAGCCGATCGCAACGCCAAGGCGGCGTGCGCGCACCGCCTCGGCCACGCCATGCACCGCGGCGGTGACGAACCGCGCGCGCCGCCAGCCGAAGGGCGGGCGCCTCAGCAAGGAAGCGGGCAGATGCAGCCCGCAGCCAGGCCGCAGGCGGCCGGCAACCGCAACCACGCGGCCGCGCGGGATCGGCCCCGCAGCCGCCCTGCCGCGCAGCACCACCCCCACCGAGCGCGGCAGGCCGGCCAGCACCGCGGCGGGGTCGGGCACGCGGGAATCGTCGGCAAACAGCCAGAGTGCCGGCAGTTTCCTGCCCCGCCGGTCGCAGGCGGGGTGAAGCCGTCTTGACGCGGCCAGCAGCGCGGCCTTTTCAGGATGCATGAACACAGCATCCGCGATCGCAGCCAACCTGCAAGCCGTGCGCGAGCATCTGGGCAGGGCGGCGCGCGCTGCCGGGCGCGATCCGGAGGCGGTTCGCCTGGTTGCGGTCAGCAAGACTTTCGGCGCCGATGCGGTGCTGGCCGCCTGCGCCGCGGGCCAGCGCCATTTCGGCGAGAACCGGGTGCAGGAGGCGGCCAGGAAGTTCCCTGCCCTCCGCGCCCAGGTGCCGGAGCTTCGGCTCCACCTGATCGGCGGCCTGCAATCGAACAAGGCGCGCGATGCGGTGCGGCTCGTCGATGTGATCGAAAGCCTCGACCGCACCTCGCTGGTCGATGCGCTGGCCGGCGCGATCCAGAAGGAGGGACGCGCGCCGCAGCTGCTGATCCAGGTGAATATCGGGCGCGAACCGCAGAAGGGTGGCTGCGACCCGGACGCGGCCGAGGCGCTGCGCGACGCCTGCGCGGCGAAGGGGCTCGCGATCGCCGGGCTGATGTGCATCCCGCCGGCCGAGGACGAGCCTGCACCGCACTTCCGCACGCTGGCGGCACTGGGCGCGCGCATGGGCCTCGATTGGCTCAGCATGGGCATGAGCGGCGACTACCGGACGGCGATCGAATGCGGCAGCACCGAGGTGCGGGTCGGCAGCGCGATCTTCGGCGCGCGCTAGCGGCTCATGCCAGCGCCACGAGTTCTTGCCTCGTGGCGAGGAAACGACGTGGCCCGCGGCCGGGGCCGCGCATCGCCCCGAATGCGCTCGCGCATTCGGGGCGTTGGCGTCAGTCCAGCGCGACCTCGTGGCGCAGCACCCCGCCATCGAAGAAGCGGGCGATGTTCTCCATCGCCTCGCGCAGCTTGATCTCCATGGTGTCGCGGGTGCCGGCGGCGGTGTGCGGCGTCAGCGTGACGTTCGCCAGACTGTAGAGCGGGTGGCCGGCAGGCAGCGGCTCCGGTTCGAACACGTCGATGCCAGCGCCTGCCAGGCGGCCCGAGCGCAGGGCGGCGACCAGGTCGTCGGTATCGACCACCGGGCCGCGGCAGGTGTTGACCAGGAACGCGCCCGGGCGCATCGCCGCCAGCGTCTCGGTGCGGATCATCGCACGGGTCTCGGTCGTGGCCGGCACATGGAGGCTCACGATGTCGCTCTCGGCGAGCAGCTCGGCAAGGCCGACGCGGCTGAAGCCGAGCGCGGTCTCCAGCCCCTCGGGCAACTGCACATAGGGATCGCAGTAAAGCCCGCGCACCCGGAACGGCTGCAGCAGGGCGGCCAGCGCGCTGCCGATCCGCCCCATGCCGACAATGCCCACGGTGGCGCCGCGCAGGTTGCGGCAGATCGGGCGCAGCGCATTGACCAGCCATTCGCCGCGGCGTGTCGCCGCATCGGCCCGCGCGAGCTGGCGAAGGGCCGCCAGCATCAGCATCAGCGCGTGCTCGGCGACCGTCTCGGCGGTCATCAGCGGGTTGATCGCCAGCCGCACGCCACGCTGCTTCAGCGCGGCGTGGTCGACCGTGTCGTGCCAGCCCACGCCCTGGTGCTGCACCAGCGAAAGCCTTGGCGCGGCCTCGATATAGTCGCGCCGCAGCCGGTGCGCGCCGACCAGCACCGCATCGGCGTGCGGCAGCGCGGCAAAGCGTTCGGCATCGTCGTCCTCGGCCAGTGTCAGCAGCCGAAGGCCGGGGCCGAGATGCGCGCGCAGCATCGCATACATCGCCTCGGGCGCGTGGCTGAGATAGAAGATGGTGCGCTCGTTGGCCGCCATCGCCGGCATCAGTCCAGGTAGCGCACGCGCGAGGAGGAAAGCGCTGCCTCGACCCAGTCGGGCACGCGCTGGCCTGCCTTCACCGCCTGTTCCATCCTGGCCTCCTTGTCGCGCACGGCATCGAGTGCTGCCGCCGTCTCGGCCAGCCGCGCCTGCGGCACGATCGCCACCCCTTCCTCGTCGGCCACCACCAGGTCGCCGGAATCGATCGCGACACCGCCCAGCACGACCGGCAGGCCAATGCTGCAGGGGCCGGCAAGCGAGGGACTGTTGGGCGAGGTGCCGCGCGCGAACACCGCGAAGTCGAGCGGCTCGATGCCGGCGATGTCGCGCACGAAGCCGTCGGTCACGAGGCCGACGACGCCGGCGTTCTTCGCCATGGTCAGGATGACGTCGCCGCAGATCGCGTGGGGTTCCTGCTGCTGGGTGCGGATCACCACGACATCGCCGGATCTCGCGAACGCCAGCGCCGCCCAGGGTGTGGTGTGGTCGCGGGGCGATGCGTCGATGGTCAGCGCGGTGCCGAAGATGTGCCGGCGGCGGGTCAGCGGGCGGATCGCGGTATCGAGCGCAGCCTTGCGGCCCATCGCATCGACCAGCCAGCACACCGGCACGTCGCGGAGCGGTGCAAGCAGCGCAGTGTCGGGCCTTGGGAAATCACGCCGAACCGTGATGGTCGGGTCCGCCACTTGCACATCCTCCCGCATGGTTGCGGGTGCAGGATAGGGCGCGGGCGGCGGGCGGCAAGCCTTTCAGGGGATCGGAAGTGGTCCGGCACGGCCCGGCGCGACACGCGCGCCGGGCCGTGCCGGCCTGGTCACGACGCCGCTTCGGTCGGCGCGGCGGGCGCGGGCGCGGCTGCCGCCTTGCGCGGGCGGCGCACGACGCGCTTGGCCGCCGGCTTTGCCGCCGCTGCCTTGCGGGCGGCGGGCTTGCGGGCAGCGGGCTTGCGGGCCGCCGTCTTGCGGGCGGCGGGCTTGCGGGCAGCGGCGGTACGCTTGGCCGCGGGCTTCTTCGCCGCCACCTTGCGTGCCGCCGGCTTCTTTGCCGCCGTCTTGCGCGCCGCCGGCTTGCGGGCGGCGGCGGTGCGCTTGGCCGCGGGCTTCTTCACCGCTGCCTTGCGAGCCGCGGGCTTCTTCGCGGCGGGCTTGCGCGCCGCGGGCTTCCTCGCGGCGGTCTTGCGTGCCGCGCGCATGGCGAGCGGCATCGCTGCATCGGCCGCGCGGACGAACTCCGCCGGCGCCGTTGTGGTCTTGTCCAAAGAAGTCCTCCTTGATTGTGTCCTGGATCGCCCATACCCGACTGCCATGAAGGCGGGCTGAACGGGCGCGCGACCGAGCTCGTGCTGAACCGGCACGGGGTCGGCATGGCCGGATGACAGGGGCGGGCTCGCTTCGGGAAACGCATTTCCGGCACGGCATGCCGTGCGTTCAGGATTCCCGAATGTGGCGCGCCGCGCGGGTGCGGGCGGGCCGGCGAGCAAGCGGTCCATGGACCGTCCTCTCCTGCTGCGTCGGCGGCTGCATCATCGACTCGCGCGATTGCGAATCGTGCGATGCATCCGTCATCGCAACATCAGGCTATGATCATGCGGTTTGTGCATGTCAACGAAAAGCGCTGCGCGCATGCGCGCAGCGCTGCATTTTTTTCGCCCACGCGCGTGCAGCGTGGCATCGCGCACACAGAATCGCGTGTGCGCGATGCAGTCGCTGCCTATGCGGCGGCGCGCGCCGATGCGGAAAGCGCCGTGCGCCAGGCGGCGTGCGCGTTCGAGTCGCCGTGCGCGATCGCGAAGAACAGGTCCTGCAGACGGCGCGTGATCGCACCCGGCTTGCCGTCGCCCAGCACCAGCCGGTCGATCGCCGTCACCGGCGTCACCTCCCACGCGGTGCCGGCGAAGAACGCCTCGTCGGCGGCATAGAGCTCGGTGCGGTCGACGTCGCGCTCCGCCACCGGCACGCCGAGCTCGTCGCGCAGCAGCCGGATCACGGCGTCGCGCGTGATGCTTTCCAGGATGTCGCTGGTGACGCTCGGCGTGATCGCCTGGCCGTCGCGGATCAGGAACAGGCACATGCCGGGGCCTTCCGCCACCTTGCCGTGGCTGGAGAGGATGATCGCCGCACCGTGCCCGTTCGCCTTCGCCTCCAGCGTCGCGAGCCGGCCGTTGTGGTAGTTGGCGTGCGCCTTCACCCGCATCGGCATCGCGGAATCCTCCGGCCGCCGCCACGAGACGACGCCGGCGGTAACCCCGTTCTCGACCGCCTTGCTGTTCGGCCGCGGCAGCGCGAGGCACACGGTCGAGACCGGGCCGGTCGCGCCCTGCTCGCCATCGCCGTCGAGATAGACCGACAGGCGGATATGCACGCCTTCGCGGAAGTCGTTGGCGCGCAAGGTTTCCAGCACCGCGCCCCGCAGCACCTCGTGGCCGGGCGGGTCGTCGAAGCGCATCACCCGCATGCTGTAGGCAAGGCGCCGCAGATGCTCCTCCAGCCGGAACACGAACATCTCGTTCATGCGCGGGTTGAAGTAGCCGCGGATGCCTTCGAACACGCCGACGCCATATTTCACCGCCGGGCTGTAGACATGCACGCGCGCGTCGGCCCAGGGCACGATGGTGCCGTTCAGCCAGATGTATTTCGCCTCGGCCATGGCCTCGATCTCCTTGCCTCTGGATCGGGCCAGCCTAATTCGCAAACAGAACGGGCGCGAGGGTGCCCCCGCGCCCGCCGGTCAGCCATGCGGTCGGCTCAGCCCCGCGCGCGGATCGGCACCACCTCGCGCTGCGGCCTGCCGGTGTAGTGCGACAGCGGCCGGATCAGCCGGTTGTCGGCGCCCTGCTCGATCACGTGCGCGGCCCAGCCGGTGACGCGGCTGGCGACGAACAGCGGCGTGAAGAAATCGACCGGGAAGCCCATCATGAAATACGCAGGGCCGGCGGGGAAATCGAGGTTGGGGTGGATCCCCTTCTTGGCCATCATCTCCTCGGCCAGGATCGTCGAGATTTCGACCCATTTCTGGCCGCCGGTGGCTTCCGCGACGCTGTCGCGATAGCGGCTCATGGTCGGCACCCGCGAATCGCCGTGCTTGTAGACGCGGTGGCCGAAGCCCATCACCAGCGCGCGGTGCTCCAGCTTGTCGTCGATCCAGCCTCGCGCCCGGGCCGGCGTGCCGACGCTTTTCAGCATCTGCATCACCGCCTCGTTGGCGCCGCCGTGCAGCGGCCCCTTCAGCGCGCCGATCCCGGCCACCACGGCGGAATGCAGGTCCGCCTGGGTGCTGGCGACGACGCGGGCGGCGAAGGTCGAGGCGTTGAAGCCGTGTTCGGCATAAAGGATCATCGAGACATCGAACGCCTTCACCACCCGCTTCTCCGGCACGCTGCCGAAGAACATGTGGAAGATGTTCTCGGAAAACCCGAGTTCCGGCTTCGGCCGGATCGGGCGCAGGCCATCGCGCAGGCGGCAGGCGGCAGCGATCGCGGTCGGGATCTTCGCGAACAGCCGCAGCGCCTTGCGCCTGGTCGCCGCCTCGCTGATGTCGCCGGCCTCGGCATCCTCCTGCGCCAGGAACGAGACCGCGGTGCGGATCATGTCCATCGGGTGGGACTTTTTCGGGAACGCCTCGATCACCCTGACCAGCGCGCGGCTGATCCCGCGCTCGGCCGCCTCGGCCCTGCGGAAGGCGTTCAGCTGCTTGCGCGTCGGCAGCTCGCCCTCCCACAGCAGCCAGGCGACCTCCTCGAAACTGCACTGCTCGCACAGATCCTGCACCGGGTAGCCGCGATAGGTCAGGCTGTTGGTCTCGACCATGACCTTGGAGACGGCGCTTTCGTCGGCGAACACGCCGACCAGGCCCTTGAAGATCGGCTGCCCTGATGTGTCGTCGGTCATTCATCTTCCTCCGTCATGGTGCCGGTGCGTGGGCGCCGGCCTGTGGGCGCCAGCACCTGGGCGCCAGCACCTGGGCGCCAGCACGTGGGCGCCAGCACGTGGGCGGCGCGCTGGCGCCGGCGTGCCCAGGCCCGCAGGCCGCGCGGCGCGTCAAAAGATTCCCCGGGCGCGGCTGACCGAGAGTTTGACGCCCGGCAGCGCGACGCCCAGCTGGCCGAGCTCGCCCGCCGGCAGCCGCGCCAGATCCTGCGCCGCATCGAGAAAGCGGTTCGCCTCCCGCCGCGTGATGATGCCGTCGGTCAGGGTCTCGAACTTCCTGATGTAGTCGGGACGGGCAAACGGCTTCGCGCCGAGGCTGTGGGCGTTGGCCACCGCCATCTCGTCGACCAGGGTCGAGCCGTCCTTGAGGAAGATCTCCACCTTGCCGCCGAACGCCTTCTGGTTCGGGTCCGAGGAATGGTAGCGGCGCGTCCATTCCGGGTCCTCCCGGGTCTCGATCTTGTGCCACAGCCGCACCGTATCGGCCCGGCTGGCGCGCTTCGGCGCGTACGAATCCACGTGGTGCCAGCGCCCGTCCTGCAACGCCACCGCCAGGATGTACATGATGGAATGGTCGAGCGTCTCGCGGCTCGCCTTGGGGTCCAGCTTCTGCGGATCGTTGGCGCCTGTGCCGATCACGTAGTGGGTGTGGTGGCTGGTCGAGAGCACGATCTTCTCGATCTGTTCCCAGTCGGCGATCTTCTCGCGCATGCGGAAGGCGAGGTCGATGATCGCCTGGCTCTGGTATTCGGCGCTGTGCTCCTTGGTGTAGCTGTCGAGGATGGCGCGCTTGGCCTCGCCCTCGGCGGGCAGCGGTACCTGATAGTAGACGGGTGTGTAGACGTCCTTGCGGTTGTTGCGCCCTGCCAGCACCCAGGCGATGACGGAATCCTCGCCCTCGTAGATCGGGCTCGGCGCGCCTTCGCCGCGCATCGCGCGGTCCGCCGCCTCGACCGCGAGCTTGGCGGCATGCGCCGGCGCATAGGCCTTCCAGCTGGAAATCTCGCCCTTGCGGCTCTGGCGGAAGGTGATGCTGACATGCAGCGCCTGCTGCACCGCCTGGAAGATGGTCTCCTGCGGAAGCCGCAGCAGCGTGCCGATGCCGGCGGCCGCCGCCGGGCACAGGTGCGCGATATGGTCGACCTTGTGCTCGTGCAGGCAGATCGCGCGCACCAGGTCGATATGGATCTCATAGGCGGTGGCGATGCCGCGGATCAGGTCCTTGCCCGACTTCTCCATGGTCTGCGCGACCGCGAGCAGGGGGGGGATGTTGTCGCCCGGGTGGGAATAGTCGGCCGCCAGGAAGGTGTCGTGCATGTCGAGCTCGCGCACCGCGGTGCCGTTCGCCCAGGCCGCCCATTCGGGGCTGAACCGGCGCGACGGCGGCAGGCCGAACACGGTCGCGCCGCCCTTGCGCGGATGGCCGAGCGCCATCTGCCGGGCGGAGACCACGGGGCGGCGGTTGATGGCAGCGATCGCGACCGCGGCGTTGTCGATGATCCGGTTGACGATCATCTCGGCCACGTCCCGCTCGACCGGCACCTTGTCGGCAGCGACGCCGGCGATCTTCCAGGCGAGCTGGTCCTCGCGCGCCAGGTTCGCCTTGCTGGGCCACACCTTGACCGGATGGAAGTCCATGCGCGTTCCCCTTGCCTGTTGCGGCTTGCAAATGTGCACGGCTGATTAATCATGCCGGCAGGGGCGCGCAAGCCACCGTGGAAAGGGACCAGCCCATGCCAGACATCCGGTTCGACCGCCTGATCCTGGGCGACATCGTGACACCCGAGCGCGTGCTGGAAGGCGGCTGGATCGGGACCACCGGGGAGACGATCGCCGGCATCGGCCAGGGCAGCGCACCGAAAGGGGCCGAAACGCTGGACTATTCCGGGCATCTGGTGCTGCCCGGGCTGGTCGACGGGCACATGCACACCAGTTCGGCGATGGGCTGGGGCGGCATCGTGCACGCCACCCGCAGCGCCGCCGCCGGCGGCGTGACCACCGTGGTCGACATGCCCTACGACATCCCCCACCCGGTGACCGATGCGGCGATCCTGGCCGAGAAACTCGCGGTGGTTGAAGCCGACTCCCATGTCGATGTCGCGCTCTACGGCACCATCCTGAAGTCGGGCGGCACCGGCGCCATCGCCGGCCTCGCCCAGGCGGGCGTTTCCGCCTTCAAACTCTCCACCTACGAATATGACGCGGTGCGCTTCCCCCGCATCAGCCCGCAGGAGATGACACTGGCGTTCGGCCTGATCGGCGAGACCGGCATCCCGGTGGCGCTGCACAACGAGAACCAGGAACTGGTGGAATCCCTGACCGAGGAGGCGAAGGCAGCGGGGCGCACCGACCCGATCCAGCACGCCCGCACCCGGCCGCCGCTTGCCGAGAACCTCGCCAACACGGAAATCTTCGAAATCGGGCTCGCGACCGGTGCCCATGTGCACATCGCGCATTCGTCGCTGGCGCGCGGCTTCGATCTCGCCGCCGCCTATCGCGGCTTCGGCATGAAGGCATCGGCCGAGGCCTGCATCCAGTATCTGTGCATGACCGAGGACGACCTCGTGCGGCTTGCCGGCAGGGGCAAGTGCAACCCTCCCTTCCGCACCGCCGAGGAGGTCGAGCGGATGTGGGACCGGCTGACGAAGGGGCTGGTCGAGTATGTCTCGACCGACCACGCTCCCTGGCCGCTGAGACACAAGCAGGACGCCAACATCTTCAGGACCGGGGCGGGGCTAACCGGGCTGCAGAGTTTCGCCCCACTGATGCTGACGCTGCTCGCCCGGCGCGGGCTCCCGCCCACCCTGATCGCACAATACTGCGCCGAGCGCACCGCGCGCTTCCACGGGCTCTACCCGCGCAAGGGCGCGATCCGGGTCGGCAGCGACGCCGATTTCTGCATCATCGAACGCGGCCGCTTCGTCTTCGACGAGGCCAGCATCGTCGACCGCCCGGAGTGCCGCTGGAGTCCCTATCACGGCATGGAGATGGCGGGCCGCGTCGCTGCCAGCGTGCTCCGCGGCACACTTATATATAGTGCAGGTACGGTGCATGCGCGCCCCGGCACCGGCCGCTTCGTCAGGCGGGCAGGATCCTGACCCCATCTGCCGGCGGCATGTCGCGCGTGTCCGACGTCTACGGCGCGAACAGTTTCAATGGACTGGCGCTGCTGGCCGGCGCAGCACTGGCAAGCCTGCTCGGGTTGCTGGCGGCGGTCGGGCTGGCGCTGGCCGCGATCTTCCGGCGGCAGGATGCGTCTCGGCGGCGCGCGCGGGTCGTGCTTCGCCTGGCGCTGGCCAACAGCGTCGCCGCCGGCCTGCTGTTCTGGGCGATGGAGGCGTTCGACCTGTTCGGTCCCCGCCTGCCCGCCTGGATCGACTGGCTTGGCCCGGCCTGGCTGGTTGCCTTCGCCGCCGTCTCGGCGATGATGCTCCGAACCGCCTCGCCCCCCTGCCCACGGGAATGGAACCGATGAGCCGACGCATCGTCCTCGCTGCCGCCCAGCTCGGCCCGATCCAGCTGGCCGATGACCGCAAGGTCGCGGTCGATCGCATGCTGGCGCTGCTGGCGGACGCCAACCGCCGCGGCGCCGAGTTCGTGGTGTTCCCCGAACTCGCGCTGACCACGTTCTTCCCGCGCTGGTGGCAGGACGACAAGGCGTGGGCCGACCGCTTCTTCGAAACCGCGATGCCGTCGAACGAAACCGCGCCGCTGTTCGAGGCGGCACGCCGCTATCGCATCGGCTTCCACCTGGGCTACGGCGAACTGACACCGGAAGGACGCCACTTCAACACCGCGATCCTGGTCAGCCCGGCCGGCGAGATCTTCCTGAAATACAGGAAGATCCATCTGCCCGGCCACGACGACCATCGGCCGCAGCGCAAGGTGCAGAATCTCGAGAAGCGCTATTTCGAGGTCGGGGACCTCGGCTTCCCGGTGATCCGCGCGCCGATGGGCAAGCTCGACGGCGCCAATTTCGGAACCATGATCTGCAACGACCGGCGCTGGCCGGAAGCCTGGCGCGTGCTCGGCCTGCAATCGGTCGAGGTGGTCGCGCTCGGCTACAACACGCCTGCCGCCAACACCACCAACGAGGGGTTCGAGGCGCACCATCTGCGCGTCGAGCACAGCCACCTGTCGATCCGCGCCGGCTGCTACCAGAACGCCTGCTATGGGGTCGGCACCGCCAAGGCGGGGACCGAGGACGGGAACGAGATGTTCGGCCATTCCATCATCGTCAACCCGCAAGGCGAGATCGTGGCGATGGCCGACAGCTGGGACGACCAGCTGATCACGCACGAGGCCGACCTGGAGAGCTGCACCTTCGGCCGGACCACGATCTTCAATTTCGCGGCGCATCGCCGGCCGGAGCATTACAAGCGCATCACCGACCAGGTGGGCGCCGAACCGCCGCCGGCGTGGGAGCGGGGCTGATGCCGAGATTCGCCGCCAACCTCACGATGATGTTCAACGAGGTCCCGTTCCTCGAGCGTTTCGCCGCCGCCCGCCGCGCCGGCTTCGAGGCGGTCGAGTTCCTGAGCCCCTATGAACACCCCGCCGAAGCCGTCGCCGGCGCGGCGAAGGCGGCAGGCGTCGGCGTCGTGCTGCACAATGTCGCGCTCGGCGATTTCGCCGGCGGCGAGCGCGGCCTCGGCGCGCTCGCTTCGCGCAAGGCGGATTTCGACCGGGCGATGGAGCAGGGCTTCGCCTATGCCACGGCGCTCGGCTGCCCGCGCCTGCACGTGATGTGCGGGCGCAACCGCGAGGGCGCTGCCCGCGAAACCTTCGTCGCCAACCTGAAGGCGCACGCACCACGGGCCGCCGCGGCCGGCATCAAGCTGGTGATCGAGCCCATCAACAGCATGGACATGCCGGACTATTTCCTGACCGACATCGACGAGGCGGCCGCGATCATCGAGGAAGTGGGGCCGGAAAAGGTCGGGCTGCAGTTCGACATCTACCATCGCCAGGTGCAGCGGGGCGACATCGCGCGGGCCTTCGAACGCGTGCTGGCCTATATCAGCCACGTCCAGATCGCCGACAACCCGGGGCGCAACGAACCCGGCACCGGCGAGATCGGCTGGGCGCACCTGTTCGCGCTGATGGACCGCCTCGGCTATCGCGGCTGGGTGGGTTGCGAGTACAAGCCCGCCGGCAACACCGAGGCCGGCCTCGCCTGGCGCCGGAAATTCGCTGTCTGAAACCCTCCGGGAGAGAACCCCGCCATGAAGATCGCCTTCATCGGCGCCGGCATCATGGGCCGGCCGATGCTGCTGAACCTCAAGAAGGCCGGCCACGACATCATCGTGCCCGAGCGCACGAGCCTGAAGGACGATGTGCGCGCCGCCGCCACGGTGGTGGCGGATGCCACCGCCGCCGCCGCGGCCGCCGAGGTGGTGATCCTGATGCTGCCCGACACCCCTGATGTCGAGGCCGTGCTGTTCGGGGCCGGCGGTGTCGCCGAGGGGCTGAAGCCCGGGTCGCTGGTGATCGACATGAGTTCGATCAGCCCCACCGCCACGGTCGGCTTCGCGAAGCGGATCAACGACAAGGGCTGCGAGTATCTCGACGCGCCGGTTTCGGGCGGCGAGGTCGGTGCGACCAACGCCACGCTCACGATCATGGTCGGCGGCCCGGCGGCGGCGTTCGAGCGCGCGCGGCCGCTGTTCGAGGTGATGGGAAAGAACATCACGCTGGTCGGCGAGACCAACGGCGCCGGCCAGGTCTGCAAGGTCGCCAACCAGATCATCGTCGCGCTGAACATCGAGGCGGCGGCCGAGGCGCTGGTGTTCGCCGCCAAGGCAGGTGCCGACCCGGCCAAGGTGCGCCAGGCGCTGCTGGGCGGCTTCGCCAGCAGCCGCATCCTGGAAGTGCACGCCGAGCGCATGATCAAGCGGACCTTCAACCCCGGCTTTCGCATCGGCCTGCACCAGAAGGATCTCGCGCTGGCGCTCGGCGCGGCGCGTGATCTCGGGGTCGCGCTGCCCAACACCGCGAACGCCCAGCAGCTGTTCTCGGCCTGCGTCGCGCAGGGCGGCAAGGACTGGGACCACAGCGCGATGGTGAAGGCGCTGGAGGCGCTGGCCGCCAGCAAGGTCGCACCCGACGCCTGACCTCGACGGGCGCCGGCGTCAGCCGTGCGCCGCGCCTGTCACTCGGCGGCCCGCGCCGGGGCCTGGGCCGACGCCGCCAGCACGATCCCGAGTGCGGCGGCGGCCGCCGCCTGGCAGGGTTCGATCACCGGCACGCCGGCTGCCGCCTCGACCGCGGCGCGATGGTGCGCCATGCCGGCGCAGCCCATCACCACCGCGCCCGCCCCCTCCCGCACCAGCTGGCGCGCGGCATCCGCCATCGCCCGCCGCGCCAGCGCCGGGTCCAGCAGGGTTTCCATCGTGACATCGAGCGCGATCTCCGCGGCCAGCCGCGCCTCGATTCCGAGCTGGCGCAATGCCAGCAGGTGCCGCGCCTTCGAGGCGGTGGCCAACGCGATCACCCCGAACCGTTCCGCCCGGGCAAGGGCTGCCAGCACCGCGCAGGAGAAGATGCCAAGCACCGGCGTTGGCGTCGCCTCGCGCACCGCGGCAAGTCCCGGGTCGCTGGCGCAGGCGATCACGAAGCAGTCGGCGCGCTCCGCCCGCACCAGCGCAACCAGCGGCCCGGCCACCGAATACCAGTCATGCCACGAATAGATCGCGGGCGGCCCCTCGCGCAGGGTCGCGACCTCGATCGACGGCCCGCCCGCGAAGCGGAAGGGCGCGACCGCGGCGTCGATGCCGCCGCTGCACGCCTGGGATGAATTCGGGTTGATGAACAGGATGCGGGCCATGCCCATTCTGTAGCACATCCGCCCGCCGGCGCAGACGCGGTGGCTTGCGCGCGCCGGCCGGGCCGGTTACGCCTGTTTGCAGTGCAAAAAAGGGATCCCGTGCCGATGGAATGGCAGCCTGCCAGAAGCCGCCCGACGGAGGAACTCTGGCAGCGCCCGAAACTCGGCGCGGCACTCGCGCGCGGCATCGCCAACCGCTGCCCCGCCTGCGGCCAGGGCAGGCTGTTCGCCGGCTTCCTTCGTATCGTCGAGCGCTGCGAGGGCTGCGATGCGCCGCTCGGCCGCATCCGCGCCGACGATGCGCCGCCCTATTTCACCATCTTCCTGGTCGGTCACATCATCGTGCCGCTGCTGCTGTGGGTGGAGCGGGCCTGGGCGCCCGAGATCTGGCTGATGTCGGCGATCTTCCTGCCGCTGTCCGGTGGCCTGGCGGTCGGCCTGATCCGGCCGGTAAAGGGCGCCACCGTCGGGCTGATGATGCGCCTTGGCCTGTCCGACCGCGACCACGGCCCCGACCCGCTGGCGGGAGGCTGAGCATCGTGCCCGACTGCCTGATCATCCAGCCGATCCACGACCGCGGCCTTTCGGTGCTGCGCGAGGCCGGCATCACGCCGCGCCCGGCATCCGCCTCCGACATGACAACCGTTGCGGGCGAGGTCGGCGAGGCGGTGGCCGTGATCACCCGCAATGCCGGCTTCAGCCGCGCCGCGCTCGATGGGGCGCCGCGGCTCCGCGTGATCGGCAACCACGGCATCGGCACCGACCCGGTCGATGTCGCGCACGCGAGCGAACTCGGCATTCCGGTGGTGAACAACCCCACCGCCAACGTGATCAGCGTCGCCGAGCACGCGATCGGGCTGATGCTGGCGGTGGCGCGGCGGATGCTTGCCGCCGACCAGGCGGCGCGGGCCAGGGACTTCCGCTGGAAGTTCTCGAACCCGCAGGTCGAGCTGTTCGGCAAGGTGCTCGGCATCATCGGCTTCGGCGTGATCGGGCGCGAGACCGCGCGCCGCGCCGCGCAGGGCTTCGGCATGCGGCCGCTGGTCTATTCCCCCTCGGTTCCCGACAGCGCGCTGGAGGGGTTCCCCCGCGCCGCCACGATCGAGGCGCTGCTGGCCGAGGCCGATGTGGTCAGCCTGCACGTGAAACTGTCGGCGGCGACGCGCAACCTGCTTTCCGCGGAACGGCTGGCGCTGATGAAAGAGGGCGCCATCCTGATCAACACCGCGCGCGGTGCCGCGGTCGATGAGGCGGCACTCGCCGCCGCGCTCCGGGCAGGAAGACTTTTCGGCGCCGGCATCGACGTGTTCAGCGCCGAACCGCCGCCCGAGGGCCACCCGCTGCTGGATGCGCCCAACACGGTGCTGGCGCCGCATGCGGGCGGCAGCACCGAGGAGGCGCTGGTGCGCACCGCCGAGGAATGCGCCCGCCAGGTGGTCGATGTGCTCGCCGGCCGCCGCCCCGCCAACATCGTCAACCCCGAATCGTGGGACCGGCGTCGCCGCGGCCCGGACGAAGGAACCGCCGCATGAAGCCGAACCCGCTGCTGCCGATCTGGAAATCGGGCCGGCCGGCCTTCGGCACCTGGCTGCTGGTCTCGCGCCACCCGCGCACGATCAAGATCTTCGCTGCCTGCGGCTTCGACTTCGTGATCATCGAGATGGAGCATTCCGACTTCGACATGGAGACGGTCGGCATCCTGGTGATGGCGGCCCGCGACAACGGGCTTGCCCCGGTGGTGCGCCCGCCCGGCACATCCAAGCCGCACGACCTGACGCGCTGCCTGGATGCCGGGGCGATGGGGCTTTTGCTTCCCAACGTCGAGAGTGCGGCACAGGCCAGGGAGATCGTCAGCGCCACCAAGTACCACCCGCGCGGGCGCCGGCCGATGAACCTGCGCCAGCCGGCGACCGACTATCGTCCCGGCAAGCCGCAGGAGACCGCCGATTTCCTGAACGCCAACACCGTGCTGATCGCGATGATCGAGACCGAGGCAGCGCTCGGGCAGGTCGATGCGATCGCCGCGGTCGAGGGCATCGACGGGCTGATGGTCGGACCCGACGACCTGACGCAGGACTGGGGCACGCCCGGCCGGTTCGACGACCCCAGGCTGGAGGCAGCGCATCTGCGGGTGATCGAGGCGGCGAAGCGGCACGGCAAGGTCTCGGGCAGTTCGGTGCAGAACGCCGCGGCCGCCGAGAAATGGCTGGCGCGCGGCTGGCAATGGGTACCTTATGCCAACGATACCGCGATGCTCCTGAACCACGGCACCGAGATGGTCACGAAGCTGCGCGCGCTGGGCGGCCGCGGCGGCTGATGCCGATGCGACTCGCCCGCATCGAGCTGAAGGGTGAGGCGCTGCGGCGGCTGTCGCCGGCGCTGGAGGCTGACCGCGAGCAGGCGATCAGCGACCTGCTGGCGGAAAACCGCTTCCTGCCGGCGGTCGGCGGGCCGGGGCCGTACGCGCTCTTTCTCTCCATCGCCGAAGGCAGGCTCGCCTTCGATATCCGCGCAGCCGACGACGAGCACCCGCTTTCCGGCGTGGTGCTGGCGCTCGGGCCGTTCCGGGGGCTGATCAAGGACTATCTGATGATGGTCGATGCGCACGTGCAGGCGGTCGCCGATGGCGGCGATGCACGCATCCAGGCGATCGACATGGGCCGTCGCGGCCTGCACAACGAGGCAGCGGAGCTGCTGATGCAGCGGCTTGCCGGCAAGATCGAGATCGATTTCGACACCGCGCGCAGGCTGTTCACGCTGGTGGCGGTGCTGCATCAGCGCGCCTGAGCTGCGCCGCGATGCGGATCGGCAAGACCAGCTACCGCAGCGTCTGGCGCGATCCCGACGGCGCGATCCGGATTTTCGACCAGACCAGGCTGCCCTGGCAGGTCGAGATCCTGCGCCTTGCCGATGCGGCGCAGGTGGCCGAGGCGATCAGGACCATGCGGGTGCGCGGCGCACCGCTGATCGGCGCGGTGGCTGCGTTCGGGCTCGCACTGGCACTCCGCGCCGACAGCAGCGATGCCGGCATGGAAGCGACCGCGGCGATGCTGGCCGCGACCCGCCCGACCGCGATCAACCTGGGCTGGGCGCTCGAGCAGCTGCTCGATGCGCTGCGCAACCAGCCGCGCGAGGAACGGGTGGCGGTCGCCGATCGCCTCGCCCAGGCGATCGCCGACGACGATGTGGAAACCAATTTCCGGATCGGCCGGAACACGCTGCCGCTGATCCGCGAGCACGCCGGCAAGGGCCGGGTGAACATCCTCACGCACTGCAACGCCGGCTGGCTCGCCACGGTCGATTACGGCACCGCGCTGTCCGGCATTTTCCAGGCGCACGATGCCGGAATCGACGTGCATGTTTGGGTCGACGAGACGCGCCCGCGCAACCAGGGTGCGCTGCTGACCGCGTTCGAGCTGGCCGGGCATGGCGTTGCCCACACCATCATCGTCGATAATGCGGGCGGGCACCTGATGCAGCACGGCAAGGTCGATTTCTGCATCGTCGGCACCGACCGCGTCACCCGCAACGGCGACGTCGCCAACAAGATCGGCACCTATCTGAAGGCGCTGGCCGCCCGCGACAACGGCGTCCCGTTCCACGTCGCCTGCCCGCACAGCACGATCGACTGGCGCCTTGCGCGGGGCGAGGAGATCCCGATCGAGGAGCGGGCCGAGGCGGAGGTGAGCGGCATCACCGGCCTGGCGCCCGACGGCGCGCCTGCCTCGATCCGCGTCGCCGCCCCGACAAGCCCGGCCGCCAACCCTGCCTTCGACGTGACGCCGGCGCGGCTGGTTTCATCGATCATCACCGAACGCGGGGTGAGTGCGGCGAGCGAGGCCGGACTGGTCGCGCTCTATCCCGAACGAAGCGCAGCCTGAGGGCGGCTTGCGGCAATGCGGCAGCTCGGGCAGCCTTGCCGCCACCAAGGACGAAATACGAGGGAGGTTCCGTGATGCGCATGATGTGCCGCCTGCTGCTGGC
>JADYYZ010000082.1 GCA_020853405.1 Acetobacteraceae bacterium | reverse complement strand
GACGGGTTCTTCCAGGCGCAGGACCTGCCCGGCCACGGCGCCGTGCCGAAGCCCGAGCTGCTGGCGGCCTATGCGCTTCGCCCGGCGCTGTTCCATGCAGCCGGGTGAACGCGCGTTCCTGGGCGAAGCCGAACCGGGGCGCGAGACGCTGGCCGATGCCACCTATCGCCGGCTGGTCGAGGCGATCCTGTTCGGCGAGCTGGCAGCAAGCCAGCGCCTGATCCTGCAGGACCTGGCGCAGCGCTTCCAGGTCAGCCTGACGCCGGTCCGCGAGGCGCTGCAGCGCCTGGCCGCGGAAGGCTTCATCGAGGCGACGCCACGGCGCGGCTATTCCATCCGCATCCCCTCCTCGCGCCATGTCGTCGATCTCTGGCAGGTGCGGCTCGGGCTCGAGCTGATGGCGGGCGAACTGGCGGTGGCGCGGCTGGTGCGGGGTGACCAGGCGGGAATCGTGGCCGGGCTGGAAGCGATCCAGCACGAGCTCGACGGCGCCGACCAGCCTGGCCATCGCCAGCATCTCGAACTGAACACACGCTTCCACCAGGCGCTGGTCAGGGCATCGGGCAACCGGCTGCTGGAGACGCTGTATCACGGCATCCAGATGCAGCTGCTGGGCGCCTGGGTGCAGCGTGGCCTCGATGGATGGCGGGCGCGGCTGGCGAGCGAAAGCGCCGAGCACCACGCGATCATCGAGGCGCTGGCCGCCCGCGATGCCGCCGCCGTTGCCGGCGCGATCCGGCGCCACCTGGGAAGGTCGCTCGATGGCGCGCTGCGCGACGTGGCAGCCCGCGCCCAGGCGCACGATGGCGCCACCCCTTCATCATAGACGACAGCGAGGGAGAAAGGACGATGGCTGCATTCACCACAGGGCGTCGCGCCGTGCTGGCCGGGCTTGCCGCCGCACCGCTTGCAACGGGCGTGGCGCGGGCAGAGACGCAGGCGATCCGGATGTGGACGTTCCTGAACCCGGCCGGTACGGCGCCGCGCGAGAAGGCGCTGGCCGCGATCATCGCCGCCTTCGAAGCCGCCAATCCGGGCGCCAAGGTGGTGGTGGAGCCCCAGATCTGGGACCAGATGACGCCCAAATTCCTGGCCGCTTCGCAGCAGGGCACCGCACCCGACATCATCTGGGTGGTGACCGATCTTCTGGGCGATGCGATCAATTCCGGCTCGCTCGCCGACCTGCAGCCGCTGTTCATCGACAAATGGTCGCCGCAGCGGGTCGCCGACAATGCCGGCGCGTACTGGGACCTGTGCCGGGCGAACAACAAGCAGTACTGCCTGTTCCAGTCGCGCAACTATATCGGCATGTTCTACCGCAAGGACCTGTTCCAGGAGGCCGGGATCGAGGCGTCCAGCCTGACCACCTGGCCGCTCTTCATCGAGGCGGCAAAGAAGCTGATGGCGCGCGATGCCGCGGGCACGGTCACCCGCTATGGCTTCGGCCAGGGCTGGAGCGAGAGCCAGGCCGACCCGCAGCTGGTGGTGACCTTCCTGCTGGCGAAGCAGGGCAGCCTGTTCGACGAGCGCGGCCGCGCGAGGTTCGCCACACCTGCCGGCATCGAGGGCCTGACGCTGCAGACAGACATGGTCACGAAATACGGGATCACGCCGCGCCAGGTGGTCAGCTGGACGGTCGATGACCAGATCGAGCAGTTCAGCGCCGGCCGCATCGCCACTGGCACCGGCGCCAGCGTGCGCTTCACCACCGTGCAGGCGCGCATGGGCGCCGACAAGGTCGGCTTCATGCTGTACCCGGGCGTCGACGGCAAGCCGCATTCGCCGGCGGTGATGGCGGGCTGGGCGGTCGGGGCCTGGTCGAAGGGCCGCAACCTGGCGCTCGCCGGCCGCTTCATCGAGTTCATGAGCGGGCCGGAGGCCGACAGGATCTGGGTGACGGTCGGCGGCCAGACGCCCGGCCTGCGTTCGACGCCCGCCTCGCTCCCCGACTTCTTCGCCAACCCCGCCAACGACTACCTGAAGATCGCGGGCCAGGGCGCGGCCACCGCGGGTTGGCTCGCGCCGATCGCGTTCGGCGTCGGCGGCTACCGCCAGGTGCTGAACAAGGCAGCGCAGGAGGTGGTGGTGAACGCCATCACGCCCCAGGCCGCGCTGGAACGCGCCGAGCGCGACTTCAACCGCCGCAACAACCGCTGAGGCATCCTGGCCGGTGCAGGGGGCCCCCCCTGCCCGCGCCTTCCCGACGGCCGCCGGACCCGACGATGCGACGCCGGATCAGCACCTTCTCGTTCATCGCGCCGGCCTTCGCGCTGCTGGCGCTGGTGCTGTTCGCACCGGTCCTCTACGGCACCTGGTTCAGCCTGCAGGAGATCCGCTACGGCACGCCTTCGGGGTCAGCGGGCCTTGCCAACTACGCACGCCTGTTCGAGGAACCGGAGCTCGCGGCGACGCTTGCGCGCACGGTGCTGCACACCTCGGCCTCGGTCATCCTCACCATCATCGTGTCGCTGGCGCTTTCGGTCTGGATCAACCAGATGAGGCCGACCGCGGCCTTCGTCGTGCAGACGGTGGTGATCATCCCCTGGATCATCTCCACGGTCGTCGCCGCGCTGCTGTTCCGCTGGGTGTTCCTGAACGATATCGGGCTTGCCGCCTCGGCACTGCGCGCGCTCGGCATCCCCGACGTTCAGATCCTCGCCAGCCCCGCCGGTTCGATGGCGATCCTGATCGCGGTCTCGGTCTGGAAGCGCATCGGCTATGCGGTGATCATCCTGCTTTCGGGGCTGAAGGGAATTCCCGACGACTATCTCGAGGCGGCGCGCATCGACGGCGCCAATGGCTGGCACATATTCCGGCGCATCAGCCTGCCGCTCCTGAAGACACCGCTGCTGCTGGTGGCGATCGTGCTGACGCTGTCCAACATCAACACGGTGGAAACGCCGCTGGTCACCACCGGCGGCGGGCCGGGCGATGCGACCCGCGTGCTCGCGATCGAGGTGTACGAGCGCGCCTTCACGATCTTCGACCTCGGCGGCGCCACCGCACTGGCACTGCTGATGTTCGGGGCCAACATCCTGCTGGTGATCGCCTATGTCAGGCTGTCGGGCTGGAAGGCATGAGCGGGGTGGCGCGGCGACGGGCCGGCACGCTCTATGGCATCGCCATCATGCTGCCGATCGGGCTGCTGCTGGTGCTGAACCTGCTGCCGCTGATCTGGGGTGTCGCGACCTCGGTCAAGCCCGATGCGATGATCTTCACGACCCCTCCCCGCTTCTTCGGCTTTGCGCCGACCGCCGAGCATTACGGTCGCGTCTTCGCCGCCGGCTTCCCGCAAAGCATGGCGATCAGCCTTGCCTATTCGCTCGCGGCCGTCGTGCTCGCGCTGGTGCTGGCGCTGCCGGCCGCCTATGCGTTCGACCGGTTCAGCTTCCCCCTGCGCCAGCCGCTGTTCCTGCTGGTGGTCGCGAGCATCCCGCTGTCGCTGGGGGCGGCGGCACTGCTGATTCCCAACTACGTCTATTTCGTCCGGCTCGGGCTCGTGAACACGCCGTTTGCGTTGCCGCTGATCTATGCCGCGCACCAGCTGCCGATGGCGATCTGGGTGGTGAAGGGCACGATCGAGGGCATCCCGCGCGAGCTCGACGAAGCCGCGGTCATCGACGGCGCGGGCCGCTTCGCAATCCTGCGCCACGTCATGCTGCCGCTGTCGCGGCCGGGCCTGGGCGCGGCCGGCACGCTCGCCTTCGTCGGCGCCTGGAACGAGTTCGTCGCCGGCTCGGTCATGGTCGATGCGCCCTGGCTGCGGCCGGTGCAGCCGGTGATCTACAGTTTCATCGGCTTCTTCGGCCGCGAATGGGGGCCGCTGACGGCGGCCGCGACGATGGCGATCCTGCCCATCCTGGTGGTGTTCGCGCTGCTGGGCCGGCTGATCGTCTCCGGCCTCACCAAGGGTTCCGTGAAAGGCTGACGCGTGACCACTGATGGGTTCGACTTCGCGATCGTCGGCGGCGGCAGCGCCGGGTCGGTGCTGGCCAGCCGGCTTTCGGAGGATGCATCGACGCGCGTGCTGCTGGTGGAAGCCGGCCGCGACCTGCCGCCCGGGCAGGAGCCGCCCGAGATCCTCGACATGTATCCGGGGCTTGCCGCGTTCGACCCGGCGAACCACTGGCAAAGCGTGTTCGCCCGCACCGGCCCGTTGAGCCACAACGATCCCGCCAGCTGGCCGGCACCGAGACCGTACGAGCAGGCGCGCATCCTCGGCGGCGGCTCCTCGATCAACGGCCAGGTCGCCAACCGCGGCACGCCCGCCGACTACGACGCCTGGCAGGCGCTGGGTTGCGAGGGCTGGGGCTGGAGCGACGTGCTGCCGTTCTTTCGCAAGCTCGAACGCGATCTCGATTTCTCCGGCCCCCTGCACGGCACCGACGGCCCGATCCCGGTGCACCGCATTCCGCGCGACCGCTGGCCGGTCTTCTCGACGGCAACCGAGGCGGCACTGCTGCGGCTCGGCTTTCCCCGCCTTGCCGACCAGAACGCCGAGTTCGGCGACGGCACCTTCCCGATGACGCTTTCCAACGATGGCCTGCACCGGGTCTCGGCGGCGCGCGGCTACCTGAGCGAGGCTGTGCGCCGACGTCCCAACCTCGCGGTCATGACCGATTCCGAGGTCTCCGGCCTGCTCTGGGGCGAGCCGGGCGTCGTGGGCCTCAGCGTGCGCCGCGGCGGCGAGGTGGCGCGGATCGCCGCGCGCGAGGTGATCGTCTCGGCCGGCGCCGTGCAGTCGCCGGCGATGCTGATGCGGAACGGCATCGGCGACGGCGCCATGCTCGCCCGGCTCGGCATCGAGGTGCGCCATGACCTGCCGGGCGTCGGCAGGAACCTGCAGGAGCACCCCGGCATCTCGCTCTCCGCCTTCATCCGCCCCGCGGCACGGATCCGCGGCAGCACGCGCCGGCACATCCATCTTGGTGCGCGCTTCAGCTCGCGGGTCGGGCCGGATGCGTCCGACATGTTCCTGATGGCCGCGGCGAAGTCGGCCTGGCATCCCCTCGGCGAACGCATCGCGACCTTCATCGCCTGGATCAACAAGCCGGCCTCGCGCGGGGCGGTGGTGCTGGAAAGCCCCGATCCCGCGGTCGGCCCGATCGCGAACTTCAACTTCCTGGCCGAAGCCAGCGACCGGGCACGGCTGGTCGGCGCGATGCGACTGATGGCGCGGCTGGCGGCGACCGAGCCGCTGGCCGGTCAGCTGGTGGCGCCGGCGCCCTCCGGCTACAGCGGCTGGGCGAAGCGGCTCGGGCGCAGAACGGTGCGCAACGGCGCGCTCACCACGGCCGCCAGCCTGGTGCTCGATGCGATCCCCGCCCTGCAGCCGCTGTTCTGCCGGCGCTTCGTGGGGGGCGGGCGGCTGATCGAGACGCTGCTGGCCGACGAGACCGCGCTCGAGCAGCACGTTCTCGCCCGTGCCTTCGGCCAGTGGCACCCCTGCGGCACCTGCCGGATGGGGCGCGCGGACGACCGCGACGCGGTGACCAGCCCGGAAGACGGGCGCGTGCACGGGGTCGGCGGCCTGCGCGTGATCGATGCCTCGATCATGCCGACCATTCCGCGCGCCAACCTGAACTTCCCCACCATCATGTGCGCCGAGCGGATGGCCGAGGCGATCCGCCGCACCAGCGGCGGGCCGCATTCGCGCACTCGGCACGAGCGACGAACTCGTGCCGCTGGCATGATACGGACGGCATGACCCGCCGGCATGACCGCCGGTATGCGCCCGGCACACGGAGAAGTGCCCGCGCCGGCCCGACCGACCGGAGGTCAGCCTGATGCGGCGGACATCCTGACCCGGCGTCGCCGGCAGAGCGCGAAGACCACCGGCAGCGTCCAGACCAGGATCGCCGCCACGCCGAGGCCCGCCGCCACCGGGCGTTCGAAGAAGCCCATGATGCGCCCGTCAGCGATCACCATCGCGGCCAGCAGGTTCTGCTCGACCAGCGGCCCCAGCACCATGCCGAGGATCACCGGTGCGACCGGCACGCCGACCCTGCCCAGCAGCAGGCCAACCACCCCGAAGCCCAGCATCACGCCGATGTCGAGCATGCTGTTGTTGATCGCGAACGACCCGACCACGCAGAACAGCAGGATCGCCGCCATGAGTTGTGGCCTGGGGACCGAGAGGATCGGCCGGGCCATCCTGATCGCCATCCAGCCCAGCGGAATTAGCAGCAGGTTCGCCAGGATGAAGACCATGTAGATGGCGTAGAGCGTCGCGGCCTGCGTGGTGAACAGGCGCGGGCCGGGATTGAGGCCCTGCATGATCAGCACGCCCACCGCGATCGCGGTCACCGCATCGCCGGGAATGCCGAACACGAGCGCGGGGATCCAGGCGCCGGACAGGCCGGCGTTGTTGGACGCACCGGCCTCGATCACGCCCTCGACATGGCCGGTGCCGAACTTCTCGGGCGTCTTCGAGAACTTCCTCGCCATGGCGTAGGACATCCACGCCGCGATGTCGCCGCCCGCGCCGGGCAGGGCGCCGATCGCGGTGCCGAGGATCGAGCCGCGCAGGTTGTTCTTCCAGTATCTCATCATCAGCCGGCCGACGCCGTGGAACACTCCCTGCACCTGCTGCGGCTGCGCGAAGGGGCGCCGCGCCTCGCCGGTCAGCAGGGCGCGCAGGATCTCGGCCACGGCGAACAGGCCGATCATTGCCGGCACGAAGGAGAGGCCGCCCGTCAGCGCGGTGCTGCCGAAGGTGAAGCGCTGCGCGCCGCTCACCGAATCCATCCCCACGGTCGCGACGAAAAGACCGATCAGCAGCGCCAGGATCCCGCGCAGCGGGTCGGCCGAGGCGACGAAGGCTGCGCAGGACAGGCCGATCATCGCGAGCCAGAAATACTCGAACGCCGAGAAGCCGAGCGCGACGGAGGCGAGCGCCGGTGCCGCGAGCATCAGCACGACGGCGCCGAACAGCCCGCCGATGACCGAGGAGACGAGCGAGCTGCCCAGCGCCTGCGCCGCCAGGCCCTTGCGCGTCATCGCATAGGTCTCGTCGGTATAGGCAGCCGAGGCCGGCGTTCCGGGCACGCGGATCAGGCAGCCCGGAATGTCGCCGGCAGTGATCGCCATCGCCGTGCAGGCGACGATCGCGGAAACCGCGGCGAGCGGCTCCATGAAGAAGGTGAAGGGTACCAGCAGCGCGGTCGCCATGGTCGCGGTCAGGCCCGGCACGGCGCCGACGAACAGGCCGAAGAAGCACGAGATCGCGATGACGACGATGAGGTCGGGGTCGGCCAGCATCGCCGCTGCGGCGAGGAACTGGTCCATCAGCCCAGCAGCCCGAGCTCGATCAGCCAGTCCCCGGGCGGCAACGGTACGCCGAGCAGGTGCGAGAAGGTGAAGCCCAGCGCCAACACCAGCGGCACCGCGAAGGCGATCGCCCGCAGCAGCGGCACGCCGAGCAGCAGCAGGAAGCCGACGATCCACGTGACCAGGAGGGGGACGAATCCCACGGCTTCGAAAAGGACGGAGATCGCGGCGATGCCGGCCATCACCCACAGTGCCGCGGCGCGCAGTGCCGGTTCGTCCGCGGGCTCGTCCGCGGGCTCGTCGGCGGGGGCGGCCTCCTCGTCGATGGGCGGCACCTGGCCGAGCGCGGCGCGGAGCATCATCGCCGCACCGACCGCCATCGCAGCACCGCCGACGGTGGCGGGCATGAAGCCCGGCGAGACGGGCTGGCCGGGCATGCCGCGGATCTGCCCCGCCAGCCACATCACCAGCCCGCCGCCGCCGATGGCCAGCGCGCCGACCAGCAATTCGCGCCGGACGGCGGCGCTTGTCACCGCGCGAGGCCCGCCGCGCGCGCCGCATCGCCGAAGCGCTTGTCGGTCGCTTCCAGCCAGGTGCCGAAGGCCGGGCCATCGACGTATTCGATACCGAAGAAGCGCGCACCCATCAGCCGGGTGAACTCGGGATCGGCGACGACCTTGCCCATGGCTTCACGCAGGCGCTGGACGATCGCATCCGGCAGGCCGCGCGGCCCGGCAATGCCGCGCCAGGCACCGAGCGACCAGTCCACCTTGATCGCCTCTCTCACCGTCGGCACGTTCGGGTAGGCCGGGTCGCGCTGCTCAGCCATGATCGCGATGGTGCGCACCTGACCCGCATCGACCATCGTGCGTGCCTCGGGCATGGTGGTGGTGACGAGCTGGATGGCACCCGCCGTCAGTTGCTGGAGCGAGGGCGCCGCACCGTCCGTCGGCACCCAGGGGGCGGCGCTCGCGGGCAGGCCGACGGCGTTGAGCAGGCCGACCAGCGCGAGATGCGCAGCGCCGCCGAGATTGGCGCCGGAGGCCTTCACCGCGCCCGGCTTTTCGCGGATCTGCGCCATCAGCTGCGCGAGGTCGCGCGGCCCGTCGGTGCGCACATGCACGCCCTGCGGGTCGGTGTTGTAGAGCGCGATGGGCGTGAAGTTCTTCCAATCGATCGGGCCGGCGCCGGTGGTGCGGTACAGCGACAGCTCGGTGGTGATGACCCCGATGGTGTAGCCGTCGGCGCGGGCGTTCGCGATCTCGGTGTGGCCGACCAGGCCGCCGCCGCCGGTGCGGTTCACGACGCTGACCGGCCGGCCGAGCTCGCGCTCCAGCAGCGTCGCGACGATGCGGCCGGTGGCGTCGGTGCCGCCGCCGGCGGCCCAGGGAACGATCATGGAGATCGGGCGCGTCGGCCAGGACTGGGCATGGGCCGGCCGTGCCAGGGCAGCGACGGCGGCGCCGGCGAGCAGGCCGCGGCGCGACGTGGCGATGTGGCGCATTTCTTTCTCCTCCCTTTGCCGCCTCAGGCCTTCAGTGCAGCCAGCGCGCGGTCGATCCTGGCCCTGCCGGCGTCGCTCACGCGGTCCATCGGCGCGCGCGGATGGAACATGCCCAGG
>JADYYZ010000081.1 GCA_020853405.1 Acetobacteraceae bacterium | reverse complement strand
GTGGCGCACCCGGCCAGCACGACAAGGCCCGCCGCCAGCACCGCGGCGAGCCCCGGCGTGGCCGCGATCGCACGCATCCGCGCCGCGTCCGCGCTCAGACGGAGGCGGCCGCGACCTCGGCGCGCAGCGGCGGCGGTGGCGAATCGGGCAGCGGCGCAAAGCCCGACCGCGGCGCCGACGCAGCGGCGGCGGGGGCTTCGGTGATCATCTCGATCTGGCCGCTGATCTGGCCGCCCTCCTCGACGGTCAGACGCCGGCAGCGGACATTGCCCAGCACCCGGCCGGTTGCGCGCACGATCAGCGCGGCGCGGGTCACGATCGCACCATCGAAGGTGCCGGAAACCTCGGCCTCGTCGATCTCGATCTCGCCCTTGAAGGTGCCGCCGGCGGCGATCGTCAGCTCGCTGCCGTTATGCAGGCTGGCTTCCACCGTGCCCTCGACCACCAGCCGCTCGCAGTCGGTGATGGTCCCGGCCAGGCTGATGCCACGGCCGACCACCAGGGTGCGGCGATCGGTGCCGCGTGCCGCGCGCGGCGGCTCGGCGGAGAGCGGGCGGATCGCCGGCCCCGCCATCGGCGCCGTGGCGGGCGAGGGCGGCGGGGCGGCGGCGGGCTTGGTCGGGATCAACGCCATGGGGGACTCTTCCTTGCGGAGGGGGCTGGGACGGCCGGCGGCGGACAGGGACGCAGCGGATTCGGGGGCGGAAGCGGGCGCCGGGGCAATCGGCCGCGTTTCGGCTCGCGGGTCGGAGGATCGTGCCTCAGGCTGGGCCTTGCCTGCCGAAACGCGGGCCGTCTCGTTCTGAGTGCGGCGTCGGAACACGGATGTCGTCCTTGTCAGCAACGGGGCGGGTCGGGGCGCGGATCATACACACGGATGCTGCCTTTCCAACCCGTCGCGCCGGTGGAAAACGTGGACAAATGCTGCAGCGCCAAAAAGCGGCACCACCAGGTTGCCGAACGGCACCAGCAGAATCGCGGCAAGCGCGGTTCCGCCGAGCCACACGCGCAGGCGGCATGCTTTCCTTGCTCGTCTCGCGCCCGCGAGGTCGAGTCGGCGCAGCGCTGCCAGTTCGAAATACTCCCGCCCCAGCAGCCAGCCGTTCAGCAGCAGATAGAGCCCGATTCCAACCACCGGGAGCAACAGCACCGCCGGCAGCGCGAGCAGGTTGAGCAGCGCCGCCAGCAGGGCGAGCCTGACCCCCGCCAGCGCCTGGGAAGCCGCCGAGGCACCGCGCGCCGGTCCCAGCCCCGGGTAGTGCCGTGCCTCGACCGCCGCTGCCACCTCGTCGAGGAACAGCGGCAGGATCGCGACCGTGGCGGCGGGAAACAGCAGGATCGCTGCGACCAGGCCGGCAAGCCCGCCCAGGATGTCGACGATCCAGTCGAGCCAGCCGATGCCGCTCAGCCCCAGCTGCGACAGCACCGCGCCGAGCAGGCCGAGCAGCACGATGAACAGCAGCAGGGCAAGCCCTACCGCGCGGACCAGCACGCGCCGCATCGCCGGCAGGCCAAGATCGGCGAAGGCCAGGAAGAAGGCGGTCAGCATGCGGCCTCCCGACATTGCACTCCACGCATGGCCGCGATAGTCGCGCCCCCTCCTGGCATCCGTCCGCAGCAAGGGAATTCCGATGAGCGCATCGTTCGACATCCTGGGCATCGGCAACGCGATCGTCGATGTGATCGCCCGCGCCGACGAGTCCCTGCTTGGCCGGCTGGCGCTCGCCAAGGGCTCGATGACGCTGGTCGATACCGCACGCGCCGAGTCGATCTATGCGGCGATGGGGTCCGGCACGGAAAGCTCCGGCGGCAGTGCCGCCAACAGCTGCGCGGCGGCCGCCTCGATCGGGGCCAGGGTCGCCTTCATCGGCCAGGTCGCGAACGACCAGCTCGGCCAGGTCTTCGGCCACGACATCCGCGCCGCCGGGGTCGCGTTCGATACCCCGGCGGCGGCAGGCGGGCCGCCGACGGCGCGCTGCCTGATCCTGGTCACGCCGGACGCGCAGCGCACCATGTGCACCTATCTCGGCGCCTGCGTGAACCTTGCCGAGGCAGCGATCGTGCCCGAGCGCGTGCAGGCAAGCAGGGTGACCTATCTGGAGGGCTACCTGTTCGATCCGCCGGCGGCGCAGGCGGCGTTCCGCAAGGCGGCGGGGCTTGCGCACCAGGCCGGGCGGCTGGTCGCGCTGGCGCTTTCCGATCCGTTCTGCGTCGATCGCCACCGCGCTGCCTTCCGCACGCTGGTCGCCGACGAGGTGGACATCCTGTTCGCCAACGAGGCCGAGATCCTGTCGCTCTATCAGGCGGACCGGTTCGAGGACGCGCTGGCGGCGGTGCGCGCCGAGACGCGCGTCGCCTGCCTGACGCGGAGCGAGAAGGGAAGCGTGGTCGTCACCCCCGAACAGGTGATCGAGATCGCCGCCGAACCGGCCAGGGTGGTGGACACGACGGGCGCGGGCGATGCCTATGCCGCCGGGTTCCTGGCCGGCTACACCGCGGGCAGGGCGCTCGCCGCGTGCGGAAAAATGGCCGCGATCGCGGCGGCCGAGGCGATCAGCCATGTCGGCGCGCGGCCGCAGGCGGATCTGCGGGCGCTGGTGGCGCGGATCTAGCGTGTGATCGTCGGAGGCGGGGGCGCGTCGGAGGCGTGAATCACGCGCCCAAACAAGATTTTTCGGAGCATGATCGCGTCAATCCGAGGCGATCATGCCCTAGCCGCGCAGGCGCGTGATCGTCGCCGTGGTGCTGTTGCCGGGCAGCAGCTCGGCCAGCAGCACGCGCCCGCCATAGCTCTCGACGAAGTCGCGGCCGACCACCTGGTCGAGGCGGTAGTCCGCCCCCTTCACCAGCACGTCCGGGCGCAGCAGCGGCAGCAGCGGCTCGGGCGTGTCCTCCTCGAACACCACCACGGCATCGACCGCGGCAAGGCTCGCCAGCACCGCCGCCCGCGCCGCCTCGCCCTGCACCGGCCGGTTGACGCCCTTCAGCCGGCGCACGCTGGCATCGCTGTTCAGCCCCACCACCAGCCGATCGCAGGCGGCACGCGCCTGGTCCAGCAGGTGCACATGGCCGGGATGCAGGAGATCGAAGCAGCCATTGGTGAAGCCGACGCGGAAGCCGCGGCGGCGCCAGCGCTCGGCATGCTCGGCCACCACCTCGCGTGTCATCACCTTGCGCAGTGTCGCGGTGGCTGGCGCGACGCGCTCGAGCATCTCCTCGGGCCGCGCGATCGCGGTGCCGATCTTGCCCACCACGATACCGGCGGCGATGTTGGCAAGCCTGGCTGCGACCGGCAGCGACAGCCCGGTGGCAATGCCCGCGGCAAGGACTGCCACCACCGTATCGCCCGCCCCCGAGACGTCGAACACCCCGGCTGCCTCGGCCGGGAAATGGCGCACGCGCACGCCGGATTCCCAGACCAGCGTCATGCCTTCCTCGGCCCGGGTGGTCAGCACCGCGCCGAATCGGTGGCGCTCGATCAGCGCGCGACTGGCGGCGACGATCTGGTCCTCGGTTGCGACCGGCATCATCGCGCCCTCGCCGAGCTCGCGGCGGTTCGGCGTCAGCATGTCGGCGCCGGCATAACGGCCCCAGTCGGCACCCTTGGGGTCGACCACCACGCGCCGGCCGGCGGCCTGCGCGGCTGCGATCACCCGCGCGGCGGTTCCGTCGACGAGGACGCCCTTGCAGTAGTCGGACAGCACGGTGACGGTGGTGACGCGCGCCGCGTCGGCGGAGATCCGCACCAGCCGGTCGGCCAGTTTCGGGTGGATCGCGCCGGCCTGTTCGTGGTCGGCACGCAGCATCTGCTGGCCGTTCGCGATGTAGCGGACCTTCAGCGTGGTCAGCCGCCCGCCCTGCACCAGCAGCCACGGCTCGACCCCCGGCTGGCCGCCGATCAGGGCCGTGAGGT
>JADYYZ010000080.1 GCA_020853405.1 Acetobacteraceae bacterium | reverse complement strand
TCGTGGTTGCCGCGCCGCGAGCCGTAGGAATTGAAGTCGAGCGGGCGTACCTGGCGGGCGATCAGGTACTCGCCGGCCGGGCTTGCCTTCTTGATCGAACCGGCCGGGCTGATGTGGTCGGTGGTGATCGAATCACCCAGCACCGCGAGTATGCGCGCGCCCTTGATGTCGCCGGTCGGCGCCGGCGTCATGGTGATGCCCTGGAAATAGGGCGGGTTCTTCACATAGGTGCTGCCCTCGTTCCAGCGATAGGTGTCGGTGCCGCCGGCGACCGCGATCGCCTGCCACTGCTTCGGTCCCTTGAACACGTCGGCGTAGCGGGCCTGGAACTTCTTGCGCGACACGTTGCCTTCCACGATCCGCGCGATCTCGGCATTGCTCGGCCAGATGTCCCGGAGATAGACCGGCTTGCCGTCGGCGCCGGTTCCCAGCGGGTCGCGGGCGAGGTCGACATTCATGCTGCCGGCCAGCGCATAGGCGACCACCAGCGGCGGCGAGGCGAGGTAGTTGGCCCGCACGTTCGGGTGGATGCGGCCCTCGAAGTTGCGGTTGCCCGACAGCACGCTCACCACCACCAGCTTCGCTGCTTCGACCGCCTCGGCGATCGGTTCGTCGAGCGGCCCGCTGTTGCCGATGCAGGTGGTGCAGCCATAGCCGACCAGGTTGAAGCCCAAAGCATCGAGGTCGGCCTGCAGGCCGGAACTGTCGAGATACTCGCTGACCACCTGGCTGCCCGGGGCGAGCGAGGTCTTGACCCAGGGCTTCACGGTCAGCCCCTTGGCGCGGGCATTGCGTGCCACCAGCCCGGCCCCGACCATCACATAGGGGTTCGAGGTGTTGGTGCAGGAGGTGATGGCCGCGATCACCACGTCGCCGTGGCCGATGTCATAGTTGGCGCCGGCGACCTTCACGCGCTTTCCTTCCTCGCCGGCGGGCACGCCCAGGCCCTTGGTGAGCTCGGTCCGGAAGGCGCCGCTCGCACCCGCCAGCAGCACGCGGTCCTGCGGCCGCTTCGGCCCGGCGATGCTGGGCACCACCGTCGAGAGGTCGAGTTCCAGCACATCGCTGAACACCGGGTCGGGTGTCGAGGCATCGCGCCACAGCCCCTGCTCGCGCGCATAGGCTTCCACCAGCCTGATCTGGTGCGTATCGCGCCCGGTCAGGTTGAGATAGGTGATCGCCCTGGCATCCAGCGGGAAGAAGGCCATGGTGGCGCCGTACTCGGGCGACATGTTGCCGATGGTGGCGCGGTCGGCCACCGGCAGGTCGTCGAGCCCGGGGCCGAAGAATTCCACGAACTTGCCGACGACCCCCTTCCTGCGCAGCATCTGCGCGACCGTCAGCACGAGGTCGGTCGCGGTCGCGCCCTCGGGCAACTGGCCGGAAAGCCGGAAGCCGACGACATCGGGGATCAGCATCGCGATCGGCTGGCCCAGCATCGCCGCCTCGGCCTCGATGCCGCCGACGCCCCAGCCCAGGATGCCGAGGCCGTTGACCATGGTGGTGTGGCTGTCGGTGCCGAACAGCGAATCCGGATAGGCATAGGTGACGCCGCCCTCGGTGCCGGTCCAGACGCACTGGCCGAGATATTCCAGGTTCACCTGGTGGCAGATGCCGGTGCCCGGCGGCACCACGCGGAAGTTCGCGAACGCCTCCTGCCCCCAGCGCAGGAACGTGTAGCGCTCGCCGTTGCGTTCGAACTCGGCCTCGACGTTCTTCTGGAACGAATCCGCGTGCGCGAAATAGTCGACCATCACGCTGTGGTCGATCACGAGGTCGACCGGGATCAGCGGGTTGACGCGCTGCGGGTCGCCGCCGAGCCGGATCATGCCGTCGCGCATCGCCGCAAGGTCGACCACCCCCGGCACGCCGGTGAAGTCCTGCATCAGGATGCGCGCCGGGCGGAACGGCACTTCCTTGTCGCTGTGCCCTCCCGGCAGCCATCCCGCGAAGGCCTTGGCATCATCGACCTTGCAGGTGTGCCCGTCCTCGAAACGCAGCACGTTCTCGAGCAGGATCTTCAGGCTGACCGGCAGCCTGGAAAGATCGCCCAGGGTCGCGTATGCGGCGGGCAACGAAAAATACTCGTAGGATTGGCCATCGACGCTCAGCGTCCGGCGGGTCTTCAGGGTGTCCTGCCCGATCATGCGCATGGCTTTTTCTGTCTCCGTACCATCGGGGAAATTTTCCGCTGCTTACACCACAGGGGACCTGCACTGTCCATCAACGCCCGGCCCGTTGTCACCGAGACGATCCGCGCCGAAGGGCTGGCATGCGCGCGGGGCGGGAGGGTGGTGGTTCGGGGCATCGGCTTTTCGCTGCCGCCCGGCCGGGCGCTTTGCGTGCTGGGGCCCAACGGCGCCGGCAAGAGCACGCTGCTGCGCACCCTGGCCGGGCTTGCTCGGCCTGCCGAGGGCACGGTTTCGGGTCTGCCCGAAGCGGCCTTCCTCGGCCACCTCGACGGACTGAAGGCGGCGCTATCGGTGCGCGAGCAGGTCGGCTTCATGGCGCGCCTCGCCGGCAGCGACGCGCCGGAGCTGGCGATCGGCGCCTATGGGCTCGACGAGCTCGCGGAACTGCCGGTGCGGCTGCTGTCGGCCGGGCAGCGGCGGCGGGTGGCGCTTGCCTCGGTGCTGGCAAGCGGGGCGCCGCTATGGCTGCTCGATGAGCCGACCACCGCGCTCGACGACCGCGCCAGCGCCCGCTTCGGCCAGGTCGCCGGCCGCCACCTGGCTGAGGGCGGCATGATCATCGCGGCGACCCACGCTGCCCTGCCGATCGGCGAGGCGCTGACGCTCCGGCTCGGGCGCATGCCATGATCGCGCTGGTCGGGCGCGACCTGCTGCTTTCCGCCCGCGCCGGCGGCGACACCGCGGCGGCGCTCGCCTTCTTCGTGGTCGCCGCCAGCCTGTTCCCGTTCGCGCTCGGGCCGGCGCCGGAGATCCTGGCGCGCACTGCCCCCGGCCTCGTCCTGGTCACCGCGCTGCTGGCCGCCCTGCTGCCGCTGGAACGCGCGATCGGCGCCGACTACGAGGATGGCGGGCTCGAGCGCGTGCTGGCCGCGGGCCTCGCCGCCGAACTCGTCGTGCTGGCCAAGGCGCTGGTGCATGGCCTGACCACGGCGCTGCCGCTGCTGCTGCTTGCGGCGCCGCTGGCGCTGATGCTGCGGGTCGAGCCGCACATCCTGCCTGGCCTGCTGGCAGCCCTGGCGCTGGCCGGGCCAGGGCTCAGCCTGCTCGGCATTCTCGCTGCCGCGCTGAGCGTGGGCGCGCGCCGTGCCGGCGTGCTGATCCCGCTCCTGGTGCTGCCGCTTGCCGTGCCGCTGCTGGTGTTCGCGACCGGCGCCGCCGATGCCGCCGCGCAAGACCTCCCGGCCCGCCCCCACCTTTTGCTGCTGGGCGCGTGCGATGCGCTGCTGCTGGTGCTGGCGCCGCTGGCTGGCGGTGCCGCCCTGCGCGCGGCGGTCGAGTAGCCGAAACCACCTCTCCAACACGCCGCCGGCCGGGCGCGCCAGCTTCTGACGGAGCACCGCTCTATCGACGCTGCCTGACCTGGATGCGGGAGGCAGCGGATGGCATCACTTGCTCTCACCTGGACCGGCACGGCGCTGCCGAGGCCGGCGACCGGCGCCGCCCCGTGGCTCGCCGCCGCAAGTTTCGCCACCGTCACCCAGGCGCTGATGGTGCCTGGCCTGCTGCCCGGCCTTGCCGAGGGGCTTCGCGTCGGCGTCGCCGAGGCAGGCCAGGCGACCGGCGCCTTCGCGCTCGCCGCAGCCCTGGGCGCGCTGCCGATCGCACGGCTGGGCGCCCGGGTTTCCGGCCGTGCCGTCGTGCTGGCAGGGCTTGCCGGCATGGCGGTCGCGAGCCTGCTCGCAGCACTCGCGCCCTCGCTCGGCACGCTGCTGGGGCTGCGCTTTGCCGCCGGGCTGCTGGCCGGTGCGGTGCTGCCGGCAGCACCCGCGCTGGCCGCCGAGCTCGCCGGCGAGGCCGCGCGCGTGCGGGCGCTGGCAGGGGTGACGTTCGGCGCGACGCTCGCCTTCGCGGCCGGACTGCCGGCGGCAACGCTGGCCGGCACTCTGTTCGGCTGGCGCGCCGCGTTCGTGTTCGCCGCGGCTTTGTGCGCGGCAGCCGCCCTGCTGCT
>JADYYZ010000079.1 GCA_020853405.1 Acetobacteraceae bacterium | reverse complement strand
GCCACCGAACCGCGCCCGGGCGGCCAGACCTATGTCGAGATCGGCTGGCGCGTCACCCAGGGGCGGCTCGAGCTCGGCAAGGTCGCGCAGCTGAACGAGGTGCCGGCCAGGTCGATCTCCGGCCGCTGGGGCGATGTCGCCTATGTGGTCGCCGAGGAGGCCTCGGCCGGGGTGCTGCAGGTGCTCGACACCGCGCGCGAAAGCCAGGGCAGGGCGGGGGCGGCGAACAGCGCCGCGGCCGAGCCGCAGCGGCCGGGGCCGCCGGGCGGGCTTGCCGGGCTGAACCAGCCGGCACCACCGGCACCGCCCGCGCCGCCCGCCGCGGCGACGCCGCCCCCGCGCATTGCGCCGGCCCGGCCACGGCGATAGTAACGCACGCCCTTTCCCAGCCCGCGACTGGCCGCCCATGAAGATCATCGCCTGCAACAGCAACCGCGCGCTGGCCGAGGCGGTGGCAACCGCGCTGAACCTGCCGCTGACCAGGGCCAGCGTGCGCCGCTTCGCCGACATGGAGGTGTTCGTCGAGATCCACGAGAACGTCCGCGGCGAGGACGTGTTCGTGATCCAGAGCACATCCTATCCGGCGAACGACAACCTGATGGAACTGCTGATCATGCTGGATGCGCTGCGCCGCGGCAGCGCCAGGCGCGCAACCGCGGTGGTGCCCTATTTCGGCTATGCGCGACAGGACCGCAAATCGGGGCCGCGCACGCCAATCAGCGCGAAACTGGTGGCCAACCTGATCACCCATGCCGGCGCCAACCGGCTGCTGACGCTCGATCTGCACGCCGGCCAGATCCAGGGCTTCTTCGACATCCCGGTGGACAACCTGTTCGCGGTGCCGCTGTTCGTGCAGGACATCAAGGCCCGCTACGCCAGCCGCAACATCATGGTGGTCTCGCCCGATGTCGGCGGCGTGGTGCGCGCGCGCGCGGTTGCCGCCCGCCTGGGCTGCGATCTCGCGATCATCGACAAGCGGCGCGAACGCGCGGGCCAGAGCGAGGTGATGAACGTGATCGGCGAGGTCGACGGCCGGCACTGCGTGCTGATCGACGACATCGTCGATTCCGCCGGCACGCTGTGCAATGCCGCGGACGCCCTGATGAAGGTCGGCGCTGAGGGCGTATCGAGCTATGTCACGCACGGGGTGTTCTCGGGCGGGGCCACCGCCCGGGTCGCCGCCAGCCCGATCGAGATGATGACCACCACTGACAGCATCCTTGCCACCGAGGCGGTACGGGTCGCCCACAATATCCGCCAGCTCACCATCGCGCCGCTGCTGGCCGAGGCGATCCGCCGCATCTCCGAGGAAAGCTCCGTCAGCTCGCTGTTCAACTGATCCGGCGCGCGAGGCGCCGCCCGAAGCCTGCCTGGAGGAACCCGCGATGAAACTGTTCTACAGTCCTGGTGCCTGTTCGCTCGCCTGCCACATCCTGCTGCACGAGGCGGGTGCCGCGCACGAGGCGGTGGCGGTGTCGCTGAAGGACGGCGCGCAGTTCCAGCCCGACTACCTCGCGATCAACCCGAAATCCAAGGTGCCCGCCCTGGTCCGCGACGATGGCACGGTGCTGACCGAGGTGCCGGCGATCTCATACTGGATCGCGTCGAACTTTCCGCAGGCGCAGCTGATGCCCGCCACCACCGAGGGCATCACGCGCGCGATCGAGTGGCTGAACTGGATGAGCGGCACCGTGCACAATGGCGGCTTCACCCGCATCGTGCGCGCCGAACGCTTCGTCGGCGATCCCCTGCACGCGCCGGCGGCAGCCGAGAAGGCAAAGGCCGACACCGCGAAGTATCTCGACCAGGTCGAGGCGCGCCTGGCCGGGCGCGACTTCGCGCTGGGCAAGGAATACTCGTTCGCCGACCCGATGCTGTACGTGCTGGCGCGCTGGGTCGGGCGGGCCGGCAAGTCGATCGAGGCGCTGCCGGCGCTGGCAGCGTTCAAGGCACGCATCGAGGCACGCCCCGCCGTGCAGGCGAGCCTCAAGGTCGAGGGGCTTTCGTGACCGGCACGCTGAACCCGGTTGCGTTCCTCTATCTGCGCCACGGCGAGACCGACTGGAACGCAGCCGGCCTCAGCCAGGGCAACATCGACATCGCGCTCAACCAGACCGGTATCGTGCAGGCACAGGCGGCGGCCTCGATGCTGGAGAACCGCGGCATCCGCAGCATCGTCAGTTCGCCGCTGTCACGCGCGCATGACACCGCGCGGGTGGTGGCGGAACGGCTGGGCCTGCCGGTCGAGCTCGACGAGGCGCTGCGCGAGGTCGCCTTCGGCGTGCAGGAAGGCCAGCCGATGGCAGGCTGGTTCAATGACTGGGTCGATGGAAGGTTCACGCCCGCGGGCGGCGAGCATTTCTCCGACCTCACCGCCCGCGCGGTGGCGGCGGTGAACCGGGCCACCGCGCGCGATCCGCTGGTGCTGATCGTCGGCCACGGCGCCTTCTTCCGCGCGGTGCGCGCCGCCGCCGGCCTCGTCGCCAATGTGCGTACGAAGAACGCGACACCCATTCAGATGGCGCCGCCGGCGGCCGGCCAGGCCGCCTGGCAGCTCGCTGCCCTGGAGCCGGCGACGGCCTGACTGAAATGGATGACGCGGCCGGCGCGCTGCGCCATGATCGCCAACGGAACAAACCAGGAGGGGGATCCATGACCCAGATGATCGGCCGCCGCGGAGCCCTGCTCGGCACCGCCAGTATTGCCGCCGGATCACTTGCCGCGGGATCGCTCGCGGCACCCGCCATCGCGCAAGGTGCCGCGGGCGAGATCACGCTGGTCGCCTACTCGGGCATCTTCCAGGACAACTACACCGCCGCCGTGGTGAACCCGTTCATGCAGCGGTTCCCCAGCATCAAGGTGAACTACTTCCCGGCCGCCAACAG
>JADYYZ010000078.1 GCA_020853405.1 Acetobacteraceae bacterium | reverse complement strand
GCTGCTGCTGCCGGCCCACTCGCAGGTGCTGCCGCGCGATGTCTCGCTCGCCACCCGGCTGACCCGCCGGCTCAACCTCAGCATCCCGATCGTCTCGGCAGCGATGGACACCGTCACCGGCGGCCGCCTGGCCATCGCCATCGCCCAGGAGGGTGGCATCGGCATCATCCACAAGAACTTCTCGATCGAGGAGCAGGCCCGCGAAGTGCGGATGGTCAAGAAGTACGAAAGCGGCGTGATCAAGGATCCGATCACCATCACCGCCCACACCTCGATCGGCGACCTGATCGAGCTGACCAAGATCCACAACATCTCCGGCATGCCGGTGCTCGACCACAGCGGCGACCTGGTCGGCATCGTCACCGCCCGCGACCTGCGCTTCGAGACCCACCACGACGCACCGGTCTCCAGCATCATGACCCCCAGGGAGAAGCTGGTGACGGTCAAGGAGGGGGCCAGTGCCGACGAGATTCGCGACCTGCTCCATCGGCACCGCATCGAGAAAATTCTGGTGGTCAACGATGCGTTCGAGCTGCGCGGCATGGTGACGGTCAAGGACATCTACAAGGCGCAGCTCTTCCCCAACGCCTGCAAGGATGAGTTGAGCCGGCTGCGGGTCGGCGCCGCGGTCGGCACCGGCCCCGACACCGATGAACGGGTGCGGGCGCTGGTGGCCGAAGGGGTCGACGTCGTCGTGGTCGACACCGCCCATGGTCACCACCAAGGGGTGATCGACATGGTGGCCCGCATCAAGGGGCTCTATCCCGACCTGCAGGTGATCGGCGGCAACATCGCCACCGCCGCGGCCGCCGCCGCACTGGCCGAGGCCGGCGCCGACGCGGTCAAGGTCGGCATCGGCCCCGGCTCGATCTGCACCACCCGCATCGTCACCGGTGTCGGCGTGCCGCAGCTCACCGCCATCGCCAATGTCGTCGAGCAGTTGAAGGGCAGCGGCATTCCGGTGATCGCCGATGGCGGCATCCGCTTCTCCGGCGACGTCGCCAAGGCGATCGCCGCCGGCGCCAGTTCGGTGATGATCGGCAGCATGCTGGCCGGCACCGAAGAGGCGCCGGGCGAGGTGGAGCTCTATCAGGGCCGCAGCTACAAATCCTACCGTGGCATGGGTTCGCTGGGGGCGATGGCGCAGCGCCAGGGCTCCAGCGACCGCTACTTTCAGGACTTCGACGGCGCCGTCGACAAACTGGTCCCCGAAGGCATCGAGGGCCGTGCCCCCTACAAGGGGCCGCTGGCCCGGGTGGTGGTGCAACTGGTCGGCGGCCTGCGCTCGGCGATGGGCTACACCGGCTGCGGCACCATCGACGAGATGCGCAACCGGCCGCAGTTCGTGCGCATCACCAATGCCGGGGTCAGCGAGAGCCATGTGCACGATGTCTCCATCACCAAGGAAGCACCCAACTACCAGATCAGTTGATCCATCGCCGTCGGGCAGCCCCCTGCCCTGCCCACGCACCGATCGAATCCCAACCCCAAGGCGGCCATGCGCCGCAGGTGAGCCGATGTCCGCCGATATTCACGCCGACCGCATCCTGATCCTCGACTTCGGCTCGCAATACACGCAGCTGATCGCCCGGCGCGTGCGCGAGCTCGGCGTCTACAGCGAAATCCACCCCTGGGACATGGACGCCGCCGCGCTTGCGGCCTTCGCGCCCAAGGGCATCATCCTGTCCGGCGGGCCGGAGTCGGTCACCGAGGCCGGATCGCCGCGCGCACCCGAGCTGGTCTGGACGCTCGGCGTGCCGGTGCTCGGCATCTGCTACGGCATGCAGACCATGGCGGTGCAGCTCGGCGGTGCCGTGGAGCCCGGCGAGGTCAAGGAATTCGGCTACGCCGAGGTGCGCGCCCACGGCCACTCCAGGCTGCTCGACGGCATCGAGGACCGGGTCAACGCCGAGGGCCACGGCCTGCTCGATGTGTGGATGAGCCACGGCGACCGCGTCAGCGCGCTGCCCGCGGGCTTCAAGCGCATCGCCTCCACCGCCGACGTGCCGCTCGCCGGCATGGCGGATGAAGCGCGCGGCTATTACGCCTTCCAGTTTCATCCCGAGGTCACCCATACCCCCCAGGGCAAGCGCATCTACGCCCGCTTCGTGCACGACATCTGCGGCTGCGGCAGCGCCTGGACCCCCGGCAACATCATCGCCGACGCCATCGCCGCGGTGCGCCGGCAGGTGGGTGACGGCAAGGTATTGCTGGGCCTGTCCGGCGGGGTCGATTCGTCCGTGGTCGCGGCGCTGCTGCACCGGGCCATCGGCGACCAGCTCACCTGTGTGTTCGTCGACAACGGCCTGCTGCGCCACCACGAAGGCGACCAAGTGATGCAGGTGTTCGCGCGCAACCTCGGCGTCAAGGTGATCCGGATCGATGCCGAGGCGCGTTTTCTGGATGCCCTCGCCGGCGTCGCCGACCCCGAGGCCAAGCGCAAGATCATCGGCCGGCTGTTCATCGAGGTGTTCGACGAGCAGGCCGCGCACATCGAGGGCGTCGACTTCCTCGCCCAGGGCACCATCTACCCGGACGTGATCGAGTCGGCCGGCGGCAAGACCGGCAAGGCGCAGGTCATCAAGAGCCACCACAACGTCGGCGGCCTGCCCGAGCACATGCAACTCACACTGGTCGAGCCGCTGCGCGAGCTGTTCAAGGACGAGGTGCGCGCCATCGGCCTGGAACTCGGCCTGCCCGCCGAGATGGTGCAGCGCCATCCCTTCCCCGGCCCGGGCCTCGGCGTGCGCATCCTGGGTGAAGTCACCAAGGCCGCCGCCGACACGCTGCGCCTCGCCGATCACATCTTCATCGAAGAACTGCGCCGCGCCGGCTGGTACGACAAGACCAGCCAGGCGTTTGCCGTGTTCCTGCCGGTGAAAAGCGTCGGCGTCACCGGCGACGGCCGCCGC
>JADYYZ010000077.1 GCA_020853405.1 Acetobacteraceae bacterium | reverse complement strand
GCGGGGTATCGTCATGGCGCGTTTCGGACGGGTTCCAACTGCGGCCTGCCGCGCTACCATGCGGCCATGGCCCGTCCGCCCGCCCGCCCCGCCTGATGCCGGCCGCGACCGCCCAGGCGCGCCCGGCGGATAGCGCCGCGGCCGGTCATTGGCGCACGCCGGCCCGGCTGTGCGAATGCCGGCGGTGCGGCCTGTTCCAGCGCGTTCCCTCGCTGCTGCCGGGCCAGTCGGCCAGGTGCCTGCGCTGCCAGACCCTGCTGCGCCGCGCCCAGACCGATCCGCTGGACCGCGCGCTGGCGCTGAACCTCGCGGCACTGGCCGCCTTCATCCTGACCTGCCTGATGCCGCTGATGACGGTCAGTACGGCCGGCATGGTGCGCCACGCCAACCTGCTGTCGGGGCCGGAGGACATGGGCAGCAGCGGGCTGTGGGAACTCTCGCTGGTGGTGCTGTTCACCACGTTGATGGCACCGGCGCTGAAGATCCTGGCGATGCTGTACGTGCTGTTGGGCCTCCGGCTGCGGCGCCCGCTGCCGAATCTCCGCCGGGTCTTTGCCCTGGTCGAGCATCTGCGGCCCTGGGCCATGATCGAGGTGTTCCTGCTTGGCGTCTTCGTCGCCTACACCAAGCTGATCGACCTCGTGCACATCGACATCGGCATCGCGCTCTATGCACTGGTGGCGCTGATGCTGGCGATGATCGCCGCGGACGCGGTACTCGACCGCCAGGCGGTCTGGGAGGCGATGGAGCGGCCCGGTATCGCGCACGCGGCGATCGATCATGCGGCTTCGGTAGCGCGCGCCACCGCACCCGGTGCCCAGGGCTGCCACAGCTGCGGCCTGGTCTGCCAGCCCGCCGAGCACGACGCCGAGTGCCCGCGCTGCGGCAGCCGCCTGCATGCGCGGCGGCCGAACGCCATCGTGCGCGCCTGGGCGCTGCTGATCGCGGCCGCCATCCTGTACGCGCCCGCCAACATCTACCCGGTGCTGCAGGTGATCCAGCTCGGGGCGGGCGCCCCCAGCACCATCCTGGGCGGCGTCGTGGAACTGCTCGGCGCCGGCATGTACCCGCTGGCCGCGCTGGTGTTCTTCGCCAGCGTCGCGGTGCCGATCCTGAAGGTGATCGGGCTTGGCGTGCTGCTGGTGTCGTGCCAGCTGGGCCTTGCGGCGCGCCTGGTCGACCGCACCCGGCTCTATGGCGTCGTCAACGCGATCGGCCGCTGGTCGATGATCGACATCTTCATGGAAACGATCCTGGTCGGGCTGGTAAGGTTCGGCTCGGTCGTCAGCATCGAACCCGGCGTCGGCGCGATCGCCTTCTGCGGCGTCGTCATCCTGACCATGCTGGCCGCCGAGAGTTTCGACCCCCGCCTGATGTGGGACGCCGCCGGTCTGAACCCCGGCCGCTCCCTCGCTTCGGAAACAAGCTGATGGATGCCCCGACGCCCGCCGCCGAGACCCACCCCGAGGCAGAGGTGCGCGCCAAGGTGCGACGCAGTGCCCTGCTGTCGCCGATCTGGGCGATACCCATCGTCACCGCGCTGATCGCTGGCTTCCTGGTCTGGCACACCTGGTCCGAACGCGGCCCGACCATCACCATCACCTTCCGCAGCGCCGAGGGGCTTACCGCCGGCCAGTCGCAGCTACGTTACCGCGACGTGACGCTGGGCACCGTCACCGCCATCGCGCTCTCCGACGACCTCTTGCATGTCACGCTTTCCATCCAGACCAGCCGCGCCGCGGAGGCGCTGCTGACCGAGAACGCGCGCTTCTGGGTGGTGAAGCCGCGGCTGTTCGCCGGCAGCCTTTCCGGCATCGACACGCTGCTGTCGGGTTCCTACGTGCAGGTCGCGCCCGGCGCCCCCGGCGGGCGGCGGCAGACCCGTTTCACCGGGCTCGAGGACCCGCCGGTGGTCGCCAGCAGCGAACCGGGCCGCACCTTCCTGCTGCGGGCCGCGCGGCTGGGCTCGATCAGCCTCGGCTCGCCGGTTTTCTTCCGCGACCTGAGCGTCGGCGTGGTGCTGGGCTGGGATGTCGCCGACATGGCCGAGCACATCACCATCCACGCCTTCATCCGCGCCCCCTATGACCGGTACGTGCACCGGGATTCGCGATTCTGGAACGCCTCCGGCGTGTCGCTGACGATGGGGGCACAAGGCGTGCAGCTGCAGCTGGAGTCGGTCCGGGCGCTGCTGCTGGGCGGCATCGCCTTCGACACGCCGTCGGGCGTGGCGCAGGCCGGTGCCGCCCAGCCAGGCGCCGCGGTGGCCGCGGATGCGCTGTTCCATCTCTATCCGACGCGCGAGGAGGCGGCCTACGCATCCCACCACAGGCGGGTGCCGGTGCTGTCATACTTCGACGAATCCGTGAGCGGCCTTGCTCCCGGCGCGCCGGTGGTGTTCCGCGGCGTGCGCGTGGGCCAGGTGCTGGGCTATGACCTGCAATTCGACCGCGCGACCGAGACGCTGCGCATTCCCGTGCGCTACGAGATCGAGCCCGGCCGCATCGCCGGCACCGAGGAGTATCCCAGCGAACAGCAGATGCTGGAGAATGCGCGCCTGCTGGTGCGCCGGGGCATGCGCGCGCGGCTGGCCAGCGCCAACCTGCTGACCGGGGCGCAGCAGATCTCGCTGGATCTCGTCCACGACGCGGCCCCGGCCGAGGTCACGCTGCAGGACGGCGTGCTGGTGTTCCCGACCGTGCCCGGCCAGTTCGCGGGCATCATGGACGGCGTGAACCAGGTGCTGGCGCGCGTCGAGGCGCTGCCGCTGGAGCAGATCGGCCGCAACCTGGACGGAACCATCAGCGAGCTGAACGCGCTGCTGCGCGGGCCGGACGTGCGGGAGTCGCTCGCCGCGCTGCGCACCACGCTGGTCGAGACCGAGGCGCTGATCCGCCGCGTCGATGCCGCGGCGACGCCGGCGCTGCGCGGCCTGCCGCCGCTGATCGCCAGCCTCAACACCACGGTCGCCCAGGCGAACCGGCTGTTTGCCTCGGCCAATCGCGGCTATGGTGACGATTCGCAGTTCCGCCGGGACCTCGACCGCATGATCGAACAGATCACCATCGCCGCGCGCGCGCTGCGCAGCCTCGCCGACCAGTTGAACCGCAACCCGGAATCGCTGATCCGGGGCCGTTCGACGCAGGGCCCCTAGGCAGGTGCCCGTCGCACGGCGCGCTGCGGTGCTGCTTGGCGTGGCCGGGCTTGCCGCCTGCCGTTCTCCCGAACCCACGCTCTATACCATCCTGGCGGTGCCGGGCAGCGTGCGCCGCGGCGCGCCGCGCAACATCGCGGTGCGCGAGGTGTCGATCGCGCGCTATCTCGACCGGCTGCAGATCGTGCGCTCCGCCGGCGAGGGGCGGCTCGATGTCGCCGGCAATGACTGGTGGGCGGAATCGCTGGGCGCGATGCTGACCCGCGTGACCGTCGAGAACCTGGCGCAGCGGCTGCCCGATTCCAGCGTCATCGCCAGCGGCGGCGCGATCACCACCCAGCCGGATGCCGTGGTCGAGGTGAATTTGCAGCGGCTTGGCCTGAGCTCGACCACCACCCTGGTGATGGCGGCGCAGCTCGCGATCAGTTTCCGCGAGCCGCGCCGCCGCGCGGTTGCGCGTACGGAGAGCATCACCGTGCCGGTATCGGATCCCCGCACGCCTGCCTTCGTCGCCGCCGCCAGCACCGCGAGCGCGCAGCTGGCCGATGCGATCGCTGCCGCGCTCGGCGGCTGAGCCAGCCGCGCCGGGCGGCTGGCGCATGCGATGTCGCGCGCGCCCTGCGGCGTACGCGCAGCCTCGGTACAACTACGTATCGGTTTGCGATGGCACCAGGCGGCCGCTACGCTCGCGGGCGGGTTGGCCTCGGGGAAGGATTTTCACCATGCGGCGTTCGCGGCTTGCGACGATTCTGGCGGGCCTGCTTCTGGCGGCGATACCGCCGGCGCTCGCCCAGCCGCCCGTCCCCGCCCCCGCCGCCGCCGCCGCGCTGCCCACGGTCGCGGGCCTGCCATCGATCAACCTCAAGGTCTCGGGCGGGAACCGCACGCAGAACCTGTTCCAGCGGGTCTACGGCCCGTTCTTCACCACCGAACTGGCGCAGCGTTCGAACGGCGCCGTCACCACCACCTTCGGCTCGATCGAGGAGCTCGGCATCCGCGGGCCGGAAGTGCTGCGGCTGCTGCGGCTCGGCATGTTCGACATCTCGGAAGGCACGCTGAGCTACATGGCGGGCGATGACCCGCATTTCGACGCGCTCGACCTGCCCGGCATCACGCTGACGATCGAGGCGCAGCAGGCCGCGGTGAACGCCTATCGCCCGATCGTCGCGCGCCAGATGGCCGAGAAGTTCGGCGTGAAACTGCTGACCATGAGCCCGGTGGCCCTTCAGGTCTTCTACTGCAAGGGCAGGATCGAGGGGCTGGCCTCGCTGGCCGGCAAGAAGGTGCGCACCTTCAACCGCGGCATGTCGGACCTGGTCGAGGCAGCCGGCGGCAGCACCGTGAACCTGCCGTTCGCCGAGGTCATCCCGGCGATGCAGCGCGGCGTCGCCGACTGCGCGATCACCGGCACCTCGGCCGGCAACACCGCGCGCTGGTGGGAGGTGACCGACCACCTCTACATGCTGCCGATGGGCTGGTCGATGACCTTCTTCGGCGCCAACCTGCGCGCCTGGGAGCGGCTCGATCCCCGGGTGCGCGCCTTCCTGGAGCCCGAGTTCGCCGCCCTCGAGGGCCGCATGTGGGCGCAGGCCAAGGCCGATGTCGAGGATGGCATCAACTGCAACGCCGGCCGCCAGCCCTGCAACGACGGCATAATGGCGACGCCGCCGATGACGCTGGTTGCGGTCAGCGAGGCCGACAAGGCGCGCGCCCAGGCACTGCTGCGCGAGCGCGTGCTGCGCGAGTGGGCGCGCCGCTGCGGCAGCGCCTGCGTGCGCGAATGGAACGCGACGGTCGGCAAGCTGGTGGGGATCGAGGCGCCGACGCCCTGACCGCGGCGTGATCGCCGCCACGTCCCGCCAGTTCGCGCGCGCCGGCGGTGTGCTGCTGCTGGCCTCCGCCCTGCTGATCAGCGCCGAGATCATCGCGCGCAAACTGTTCGGCGCCGGCTGGAACATCGCCACCGAACTTTCTGGCTATGCGCTGGCGATCGGCTCGGCGCTGGCCTTCGCCGACACCATGATCGCGCGCGCGCACATCCGCGTCGATGTCCTGTACGGCCGGTTCCCCCGCCGCGCGCGCATGCTGCTTGATCTTCTCTCGGCCGCGAGCCTCGCCCTGTTTGCGCTGATGCTCGCCTGGCGGATCGCCGAAGTGGTGGCGGAATCCTGGTGGCTCGATGCGCACGAGAACACCACGCTCGCCACCCCGCTGGTGATCCCGCAGGGGCTGTGGTGGCTGGCCGTGCTCTGGTTCACCTTCGTCGCCTGCTGGATCACGCTCCGCACCGCCGCCGCCGTGGCCCGCGGCGATGCGGCGGCGGTGCGCGCGCTCGCCGGCCCGCCCGGGATCGAGGAGGAGCTCGACGAGGCGATGGAGGACGCGCGCCGGCGCCAGGCCGGCAGGGCCGGGCGATGATCGGCACCGCGCTCGGCCTCCTGCTGGTGCTGCTTGGCATCGCGCTGCCGGTCGGGGCGGCGCTGGCGCTGCTGGGCGGCATTCTCGGCCTCGTCTTCACGCCCATCCCGCTGCACCTGGCGCTGGGCGAGATCGCCTGGTCGGCGAGCACCAATGCGCTGCTGGTCAGCGTGCCGCTGTTCGTGCTGCTGGGCGAGATCCTGCTGCGTTCCGGCATCGCGGATCGGCTGTATGGCGCGATGGCGGCCTGGCTCTCCTGGCTGCCGGGAGGGCTGATGCACGCCAATGTCGGCGCCTGCATGGCGTTCGCCGCCACCAGCGGCTCCTCGGTCGCGACCGCGGCGACGATCGGCACCGTGGCGATGCCGCAGATCCGCCGCTTCAACTACCCCGAGCCGCTGTTCCTGGGCTCGCTCGCCGCCGGCGGCACGCTGGGCATCCTGATCCCGCCCAGCATCAATATGATCATCTATGGCTGGCTGACCCAGACCTCGGTGCCGCAGCTGTACCTGGCCGGCTTCCTGCCCGGGATCGTGCTGGGCCTGATCTTCATGGGAACCATCCTCGGCTGCTGCCTCGTTCGCCCGGCGCTTGCCGGCGACCGGCCGCGCGGCGGCTGGGCGGCGCGCATCGCAAGCCTGCCCGGGCTTCTGCCGCCGCTCGCGATCTTCCTGGTGGTGATCGGCAGCATCTATGCGGGCTGGGCGACGGCGACCGAATCCGCCGCCCTTGGCGTCACCGCGGCACTGCTGCTGGCGGCCGCGAACCGCAGCCTCACGCTCGATGTGCTGCTGCAGGCGCTGGACGGCACCATGCGCACCACGGGGATGATCATGCTGATCGTCGCCGGTGCCTGGTTCCTGAACTTCGTGCTGAGCGCGATCGGCCTCGTCAACGCGCTGAACGGATTCATCACCGGCCTGGGCCTGGGGCCGGGCCAGATGCTGTTCGCGATCATCCTGTTCTATGTCGTGCTGGGCTGCTTCATGGAGCCGCTGCCGATGATGATCGTCACCGTCCCCGTGGTGACGCCGCTGGTGGTCAGCGCCGGCTACGACCCGGTGTGGTTCGGCATCCTGATCGTGCTTCTGTGCGAGACCGCGATGGTCACGCCGCCCGTGGGCGTCAACCTGTTCGTGGTCCAGGGCGTGCGCGGGCGCGGCTCGATCAACGAGGTGATCCTGGGCGTGCTGCCCTTCATCGCCAGCCTGTTCGCGATGATCGCGCTGATCGTCGCCTTTCCCGAGATCGCCTTGTGGCTGCCGCGCTTCGTCGGCAGCTGAGCCCCACCCCCGAAGGAGTTGCCCCGATGCCCGCATCCCGCAGCGTCGTGCTGAACGGCAGGACGATCACGATCGACGATGCCGCCCGCCGGCGGATCGTCGAGGAGATGCCGGAAATCCTGTGGATCGGCGACCAGGCGCTGCGCGATGGCGTCACCGATGCCTGGGCGGCAGCGATCGCGAGCTCCTCGCTGGCGCGCATCGGCGACATGAAGCCCTCCGGCAACTACGATTCGAAGCCGCTGGCCAGCGGTACCCAGGCCGACCACATGCGCAGCGTGACGCGCATGGCGCTGAAGATCGCCGAGGAGTTCGCCGCGCTATTTCCCGCCTTCACCTATGACCGCGACATCCTGATCGCCGGCTGCCTGTGCCACGACATCGGCAAGGTGTGGGAGTTCGACCCCGAGAACGTGAAGCGATGGAAGGCCGACCCGCGCAAGGTCGGCATGCCGTCGCTGCGCCACCCCGGCTACGGCATTCATATCTGCCTCACCATGGGCCTGCCCGAGGCGGTGGCGCACATGGCGGCGGCGCACTCCGGCGAAGGCGAGCTGCTGGTGCGCAGCAAGGAGAACACCATCCTGCACTGGGCCGACTACACGTTCTGGCGGGTGGTCGAGGCAGGCGGCCTGTTCGCCGAGACCGACCCCTGGCTCGACCAGGCCTGACGCCGGCAAGGAGGAGACCAGGCGGTCTCCTCCTCCCGCCGTCTCAGCCCTTGGCGGCCGGCAGCGGCACCCAGCGCAGGCCGCCCTGCGTGCTTTCGATCAGCATCAGCACGTTGCGCCGGTTCGCGGCGCGCGCGCGCTCGACCCGCTCCAGCACCTCGGCGGGGGTCGCGACCGATTCCTGCGACACCTCGACGATCACGTCGCCGGCGCGGATGCCGCGGTCGGCAGCGGGGCTGCCCTGCGCGACATCGGTGATCACGACGCCGCGCTGGTCCTCGCGCAGCGAGAACCGCTCGCGCAGCTCCTGGCTGATCGCTGCCACCTTCATCCCGGTCCCCGGCACATCGACCACGCGCCCGCCGCGATCCTGCGGGCCTGGCGTGGCGGCGGCCTGCTGCTGGTCCTCGGGCAGTTCGCCGACCGTCACCTGCAGCGTGCGCTCCGCGCCGTCGCGCCAGACCAGAACGGGCACCTGCTTGCCGATCGCGGTGTCGGCGACCACGCGCGGCAGGTTGCGCATCTCGCGGATATCGGTGCCGTCGAAGCGCAGCACGATGTCGCCGTTCTGCAGGCGGCCCTTGTCGGCGGGGCCGCCTTCGTTGATGCCCGCGATCAGCGCGCCGCGGCCGCCGCCATGCAAGCCGACGCTTTCGGCGATCTCGTCGGTGACGCCCTGGATGCGCACGCCAAGCCAGCCGCGGCGGGTCCTGCCGTGCTCGCGCAGCTGCTGCACGACGTGCTGGGCGAGGTTCGAGGGGATCGCGAAGCCGATGCCGATCGACCCGCCCGAGGGGGAATAGATCGCGGTGTTGATACCCACCACCTCGCCGGCCATGTTGAACAGCGGCCCGCCCGAGTTGCCGCGGTTGATCGCGGCGTCGGTCTGGATGAAGTCGTCGTACGGCCCCTGGTTGATGTCGCGCCCGCGCGCGCTGACGATGCCGGCCGTCACGCTGCCGCCCAGGCCGAACGGGTTGCCGATCGCCAGCACCCAGTCGCCGACGCGGGCGGTGTCGCTGTTGCCCCACGGCACCGTGGTCAGTCGCTTCTCGGTCTGCACGCGCAGCAGGGCCAGGTCGGTGCGCTGGTCCTTGCCGGCGAGGGTGGCGCGCAGCTGGGTATTGTCGGAAAGCCGCACGGTGATCTCGTCGGCGCCGTCGATCACGTGGTTGTTGGTGACGACATAGGCGGCGCCGTTCGCGTCCTGCTGGATGATGAAGCCCGAGCCGAGCGACTGCGCCCGGCGCGGGCCGCGCTGGCCTGGCCCCTGCCCCGGCGGTTGGCCGGGCTGCGGGCGCTGGCCGAAGAAGTCGCGGAAGAACTCCTCGAACGGCGAACCGGGAGGGGCCTGCGGGATGTCGGGCCCCTGCCGTTCACGCTGCGCGGTCTGCACGTTCTGCGTGGTCGAGACGTTGACCACGGCGCCGACCAGGCGGGCGGCGAGATCGGCGAAACTCTCCGGCGCCGAGCGCGACAGCGCCGGTTGCGCGGCCGCGGGAGGTGCCGGTGTTGCGAAGGCAAGCGGGGTCGCGGCCAGCAGCACGGCAGCGGCCCGGCGGCAGAGTTTGGCAGCGGTCATCGAAACTCCTGAGGCTGATCGCCCTGGCAGCCCATGCCGGGCGGGCGCGGTGTCTGCACAGGCACGGCCCGCGCCCGGCGTGCCGCCCGGAAGCCACCGATGATGCGGCCGGCCGGGCGCGGGAGCAAGCAAAACGGACGCCCCGCCCCCCTCTCGTCGCATCGGCTCGCGATCGGGCGGCTAGCCGGGCGCGGGCTGGGCAAGCAGCGTGCGCTGCCCGCCTGTCAGCGCAAGAAGATGCTCGGCGGTGGTGGCGAACACCGCATCCGGCGCGCCGGCGGCGGCCCAGATTTCAGGATAGGCCCACAGCGCATCGTCGAGCAGCACCAGGGGCGGCGTCAGATGCCCGACCGGGGCAACGCCGCCGATCGCAAAACCGGTGGTCTCGCGCACCCAAAGCGCCTCGGCTCGCTGCACCGCGGTCCCCGCCGCCTGGGTGATCCGCGCGGGATCGACGCGATGCGCCCCCGAAGCGATCGCCAGCACCGGCCGGCCGCTGCCGGCGGCGCGGAAGATCAGCGACTTGGCGATCGCGCCGACAGCGCAACCGACGGCTCGGGCGGCGTCTTCCGAGGTGCGGGTGGACTGCCCGAACCGGCGGATCGTGTCGGGATGGCCGGCGGCGGCCAGGGCGGCCCGCACGCGCCCGACCGAGCCCGCGTCGCTCCTGTCGTTCACGCGGCGCCCATCGGCGCAAACACGGGGCGAGTGCCGCCGCCCCTATCGGCCGGCCGGGGCGCGCTGGTCCATCGGCACCTCGCGGAAATAGCGGAAGAAGTCGCTGTCCGGCGTCAGCACCAGCCGCGCATCGCCATTGCCGAACGCCTCGCGATAGGCCTGCAGCGTCCGCCAGAAGGCGAAGAACTCCGAATCGCGCTGGAAGGCATTGGCGTAGATCGCGATCGATTCCTGCTCGCCCTGGCCGCGGATGATGTCGCTTTGCGCGTTCGCCTCGGCCAGGATCACCACCCGCTCGCGTTCGGCGCCGGCACGCACCCGGGCGGCCACCTCCGCGCCCTCGGCACGTGCCTCGCGCGCCACCCGCTCGCGTTCGGACTGCATGCGCGACAGGATCGCCTGGGTGTTCTCCTCCGGCAGGTCGGCGCGGCGGATGCGGAAATCGGTAACCTCGATGCCGAAGCGCCGCGCCTCCTCGTTCACCTGGCCCAGGATGGTGCGGGTGATGCGCGGACGCTCGGCCGACAGCACGGCCAGCAGCGGCTCGTTGCCGAGCACGCGGCGCAGCGCCGAACTGCCGATCGAGGACAGACGCGGGCTGATCTGGGCCTCGCCGAAGCCGACCGTCTGGTAGTACTCCAGCGGGTCGGTGATGCGGAAGCGCAGGAAACTGTCGACGATCAGGCGGCGCTGGTCGCCAAGGATCACCTCCTCGCCCGGCATGTTGAAATCGAGCAACCGGTTGTCGAACACGTTCACCGACTGGATGAACGGGATCTTGGCATAGAGGCCGGGCTTCTTGATCACGCGCACCGGCTTGCCGAACTGCGTGATCAGCGCCTGTTCCGTCTGGTGCACGGTGAACAGGGTGGAGAGAGCGAGGAAGCCGACGACGACAACCGCGGCGCCGATCCCGATCAGGGTCTTCTGCATGATCTCGGTTCCTTCCGCGGCCGCTAGCGCTGCGCGCCCTGCACGGGACGTTGCGGCGACAGGCCGGAAATCGAGGGCGGCTGGCCGGAAGTCGGCGCCGACGCCGGCGGCGTCGGGCGGCTCAGATCGCCAAGCGGCAGGAACGGCACCAGGTTCTGCACCCGGTCGTCCACCACCACCTTCGGGTTGTCGCGCAGCACCTCCTCCATCGTCTCCAGATAAAGGCGCAGCCGCGTGATGTCGCGCGCCTGCGAATAGGCCGACAGCACCTGCGTGAAGCGCTGCGCCTCACCGTTGGCGCGGGCCACCTGGCTTTCGCGCGCACCCTGGGCTTCCTGGACGATGCGCTCGGCCTCGCCGCGGGCGCGCGGGATCACGTCGTTGCGGAACGCCTCGGCCTCGTTGCGCAGGCGTTCGCGGTCGGCGTTGGCGCGCTGCACGTCGCGGAAGGCATCGATCACGGCCGCCGGCGGGTCGACCTTCTGCAACTGAATCTGCAGGATCTCGACACCGGCCTTGTATTCGTCGAGCATCGCCTGGGCCGCAGTACGCACCTGCTGCTCGATCTGGGCACGCGCTTCGGTCAGCGCAGGCTGGATGGGCGTGCGGCCGATCACCTGGCGCATGGTGCTTTCGGCGGCCGACTTCACCGTGCCTTCCGGGTTGCGGATGTTGAACAGGAACTCGGCGGCATCGCGGATGCGCCAGAACACGGCGAAGTCGATGTCGACGATGTTCTCGTCGCCGGTCAGCATCAGGCTTTCCTCGATCACGTCGCGTGACTGCGTGCCGCGCTGGGTTTCGCCGGGGCTGCGGAAGCCGACCTCGATGCGGTTGATGCGGGTGACGCGGGGCGTCAACACCGATTCGATCGGCGCCGGCAGGTGCCAGTTGAGGCCAGGCGCGGTCGAGCCGACATAGGCGCCGAAGCGCATCACCACGCCCTGCTCGTCCGGCTGCACGCGGTAGAAGCCCGACGCAATCCAGAGCGCCACCAGGATGATGCCGATGGCGGCGATGCCCTTCGGCCCGCCGACGCCGCGCGGCAGGTAGCGCCGCACGGTGTCCTGCGCCTTGCGGATCAGCCCTTCGAGGTCGGGCTGCGGGAAGCCGCCGCCGCCGCCCCAGGGCCCGCCCTGCCTTCCACCGCCGCCGCCGCCCCAGGGGCCACCGCCGCCGCCGCCGCCGCTATTGTTCGTCCAGGGCATGGTTCGGCCCGATCTCCATCTCAGTCGCGATGCCGCATTGTGTCGGCTGGAAGCGCCCGCCTGTCGCCCATATCTTGTAGGCGCGCAAGTGCCGCGCGCCCGCCAGCGAGGCGGCCATATGACGCGACCCGAGGGGGTTTTCAAGCCGATGATTCAGAACGCGACCGCAGAATCGGTGATGGCGGCGCTCCGGGCCGTGCGCGATCCGGAGACCGGGCAGGACGTGTGCAGCCTGGGCTGGGTCTCCGATGTGCAGGTGCGCGAACGGCTGGTGAGCCTTGCGCTCGCGGTGCCGCGCGCGCGCGCACCCGGGCTCGAGCCGGTGCGCCGCGCCGCCGAGGCAGCGGTCGCTGCCCTGCCAGGTGTCGCCAGCGCCACCGTGGTGCTGACCGCGCATCGCGGCGAGGCCGCCGCCGGGGGCGGGACGGCGCGG
>JADYYZ010000076.1 GCA_020853405.1 Acetobacteraceae bacterium | reverse complement strand
GGGAGACGCACATGATCCGCCGCCGCGCAGCACTGGCCGGCACGCTTGCCGCACCGTTCGCCGCCCCGCTCGCGCGGGCGGAAACCTGGAGCCCGGACCGGCCGGTCCGCCTGGTGGTCGGCTTCGCCGCCGGCGGCGGCACCGACATCACCGCGCGCACCATGGCGCAGCGGTTGCAGCAGGAGATCGGCCAGCCGATCGTGGTGGAAAACCGGCCGGGCGCGGGCGGCAACATCGCGACGGAAGCCGTGGTGCGCGCCGCCCCCGATGGCTACACGCTGCTGCTTGGCACGATCGCCGCACTCGCGGTGAACCCCAGCCTGTTCAAGAACCTGTCGTTCGATCCGCAGACCGACCTGACGCCGATCAGCATGGCGGGCGACGTGCTGAACATCCTGGTCTGTGCCCCGGAGAAGCCCTTCCGTAGCGTCGCCGACCTGATCACCGCCGCCAAGGCAGCGCCCGAGACGCTGAGCTACGGCAGTTCCGGTGTCGGCGGCACCGGCCACCTGGCCGGCGCCCTGTTCGACCGGATGGCCGGCATCAGGACAATCCATGTGCCGTATCGCGGCGGCGGCCCGCTTTCCACCGACATCCTGTCGGGCAAGGTCGATTTCTCGTTCGCCACCGCATCCACCACACTACCGCACGTGCAGGTCGGCAAACTGCGCGCGCTCGCGGTTCCCACCCTGAAGCGTTCGACGCTGCTGCCCGACATCCCGGCGATGTCGGAAACGCTCGCCGGCTACGACGTGCCGAACTGGAACGCGCTGGTCGGGCCGAAGGGGCTCCCGGACGCCGTCGTCGCCCGCTACAACGCCGCCCTCCGTGCTGCCCTCGCCGACCCCGAGGTGCGGAAAAGCCTGGTCACGCACGGGGTCGAGCCGACGCCGTCCAGCCCGCAGGAGCTCGCGCGCTTCATGCGCGAACAGACCGACAAGTGGCGCCCGGTGATCGAGGCGACCGGCGCGAGTGCCGGCTAGACCAGCTTGTCGGCCGGTTCGCCGCGCGCGACCCAGGCGGCGTACGCCGCCTTGCTGGTCTCGTTGGGAGGATAAAGGCCCGCAAGCTTCTCGCCGGCCGCCACGCGCAGGCGGATATAGCGCTCCACCCGGTCCTGCTCGATCGCGGCAGCCCCGACCTTGTTCCAGAGCTCGGCCGGCACCACGGTCACGCCGTCGCCGTCGGCCACGATCTGGTCGCCGGGAAAGACGCTGACGCCGCCGCAGGCGATCGGCAGCTGGATGTCGGAGATCATCAGGTTGACGAACGAAGGCGGCGGCGAGGCACCGCGGCACTGCACCGGCAGGCCAAGGCCCGCGATCTCGCCGGCGTCGCGCACCCGCCCGTCCATCACCACGCCGGCGATACCCAGGCTGTGCATGCGCGCGCCGATGATGTCGCCGATCAGCCCGTTGTCGTCGTGGCCCCGCCCGTCCATCACCACCACGTCGCCGGGGCGCAGGCTGTCGAGCAGACGATGCATGGTGGCATCGGGGTTGGACAGCGACTGCGCGGCCAGGAGATCCTCGCGCAGCGGCAGATAGCGCACCGTCACCGCCCGGCCGCTGAAGACGGCGCGGCGCGGATCGATCGGCTGGACGCCGCGGATGGCGGTGTTCCGGAGCCCGTACTCCTTCAGCAGGATCGTGGTCAGCGTCGCGGCGGTGGGAGTGCTCATGCTGGTTCCTTCAGTCGACGCTGGCGCCGGAGGCGCGCACCGCGGGCAGCCAGCGCGCGTGCTCCTCGCGGATGAATTTCGCGAACTCCTCGGCGCTGCTGCCGACCGGCACCGAGCCGCTTTCGGTGATCCTGGCCCGGACTTCGGGCGTGCGAATGGCCGCCTGCACGGCCCCTGCCAGCTGCGCGAGCACAGCGGGAGGCATGCCCATGGGTGCGACGAACCCGAGCCAGCTCACGGCAACGAACCCCGGCAGCGTCTCGGCCGCGGTCGGCACCATCGGCGCGAGCGGCAGCCGTTCCGGCGTCAGCACCGCGATCGCGCCGATGCGGCCGCTTTGCACCTGCGGCCAGGCGGTGCCGAACACATCGACCAGCAGGTCGATGCGGCCGGACAGCAGGTCGGGATAGGCGGCAGCGCCGCCGCGATAGGGCACGTGCGCCATGTCGATGCCGGCGGTGATCTTCAGCATCTCGGCCGCCATGTGCTGGCTGGTGCCGCTGCCGGGCGAGCCATAGCTCAGCTTTCCGGGATTGGCCTTGGCGTGGGCGATCAGGCCGGCAAGGTCGCTGGCCGGAAAGCCCGGCCGCGCGACCAGGATGTTCGGGTTGATCGCCATCAGCGACAGCGGCGCCAGATCCTTCAGCGGATCATAGGGCATGCTGCGGTAGAGATGCGGGTTGATCGCGAGGTTGCTGACGCTCGCGGCACCGAAGGTGTAGCCGTCGGCCGGGCTTTTCGCCACCGCATCGACCGCGATGTTGCCGCCGGCGCCCGGCCGGTTCTCGACCACCACCGGCTGGCCGAGGCTCTTTTCCATGGCGGCCGCGACCAGCCGTGCCTGGGTGTCGCTGGCGCCGCCGGCGGCGAAGCCGACCAGAATCCGCAACGGGCGCGAGGGGAAGGCTTGCGCCCGCGCCGGCCGCGCCAGCGAGAGCAGCGGCGTGGCGAGCAGCGGGGCGGCAAGAAGCTGCATGGCAAGAAGGCGGCGGCGTTGCATCACGGCATGTTCCCGATCTTTCCTCGACGCACGCTGGCCTGCGTGACCCCTCGCGTCAATTGCCGCGCCGCCGGCGCCGGGCGCCGCCGGGTGTGGCGCGTGACAGCGTGTGCCCGACCTCGAGCCAGATCGCGGCGAGTTCGTCGGTCATCTCGCGTGCGAGCTGGGCCGCCTGGCGCTCGCGGATGGCGGCCAGCAGCGAGGCTGGGGGCAGGAACAGATCACCCGGGTGCAAAGCGAGCGCGCGCGCGATCTTCTCGATATCGTCGGCACCGGGGGTGCGCGCGCCGCTCTCCCAGCGGCGCACTGTGCCGACGCTGACGCCGACCCGCCGCGCCAGCACCGCCTGCGTCACCTCCTGTTCCTCGCGGTGCGGCTTCAGGTAGAGCGGCATCAGCCCGGCCCCGGCCCCGCCCCGATGCCGGATGACCGGAGCAGCCGGCCCCGAACCAGTCCTGGCTGGAACACGCAGCCCCCTTCCCGTGCGGTTTCGGCACCGCCCGGCCGGGCTGTATCATCGGCCGGCCGAAGGGAAAAGCATATGGAAGATGGCCTGCCTGCCTCTCTGCTGCCGGGCGCCGGCGTCGCGCCCGACGCCACCGGGGGCAATTTCTGGCGCGACGATGCCGCTCTTGCCGACCTGCTGGCGCTGCGCATGGAAGGCCGCCTGCGCGAGCACCTGGCGCCGCATTTCGACCGGCTTGGCGGGCTTGCCGCCGGCGCGCTCGATCAGTTGGCGCGCGCGATCGACGCCAACCCGCCGGTGCTCTGCCCGCGCGACCGCTTCGGGCGCGACGATTTCCGCATCGACCACCACCCCGCCTGGCACCAGGCCGAGCAGCTGCTGATGGGCGAGTTCGGGCTGCACGCGATCGGCCACCGCGGCGGCATCCTGGGCTGGCCGCAGCCGCTGCCGCCGGTCGCCAAATACGCCTTCCAGTACCTGGTCGCGACCGCCGAGTTCGGCCTGCTGTGCCCGATCAGCATGACCGATTCGCTGACCCGCGTGCTGCGCCGCTTCGCAAGCCCGGCGCTGCTGCAGGCCTGGCTGCCGCGCCTGACCAGCCAAAAGCCCGGCAGCTGGATGACCGGCGCGATGTTCATGACCGAGCTCGCGGCCGGCAGCGACGTGGGTGCGATCGAGACGACCGCGCGGCTGCACAACGGCGCCTGGCGGCTTTCCGGCCGGAAATGGTTCTGCAGCAATGCCGGCTGCGACGTCGCGCTGACACTCGCTCGGGTCTCGGCCGAACCGGGAACCAGGGGGCTCGGCCTGTTCCTGCTGCCGCGCCGGCTTGCCGACGGCAGCCCGAACCACTGGCGGATCGTGCGGCTGAAGGAGAAGCTCGGCACCCGTGGCATGGCCAGCGGCGAGGCGATCCTCGACGGCGCGCTGGCCGAACCGGTCGGCGACCTCGCGCGCGGGTTCGTGCAGATGGCCGAGATGGTGAACCTGTCGCGGGTGTCGAACGGGGTGCGCGCGGCCGGGCTGATGCGGCGCGCCTGGCTGGAGGCGCGCGCGGCGTCGCGCGGGCGGCGCGCGTTCGGCCGTGCCGTGATCGATTTCCCGCTCCAGCGACGCCAGCTGCTGAAACTGCTGCTGGCCGCCGAACAGGCGCTCAGTTTCTCGATCTGGACGGCGGCGCTGATGGAGCGGGCCGATGACGGCGATGGCGAAGCGGCGCGCCTGCTGCGGCTGGCGACACCGCTCCTGAAGTTCCGCGCCTGCCGCGATGCGCGCAAGGCGTGCGGCGAGGCGATGGAAGCGCGCGGCGGCAACGGCTATGTCGAGGAGTTCGTGGAACCGCGCCTGCTGCGCGATGCCCATCTCGGCTCGATCTGGGAGGGCACCAGCAACATCGTCGCCGAGGATGCGATCCGCCGCGCGGTCGGGCGCGAGCACATCGGCGAACCCTTCGCCGAGGCGCTGGTTGCCGACCTTGCCGAGGCACCGCTGGCCGCCGCCGCGCCGGCAGCCGAAGCGATGCGCCGCGCCGCCGCCTTCGCCGAGGACGTGGCCGACGAGCCGGCACTCCACCGCCAGGCGGCGAGCGCACTCTATCGCGCCGCCACCGCCTGCCTGTTCGTGATCGAGGGGGCGGCGATCCATCACCGGCGCGGCGACGCGCGGCGGATGCTGCTGAGCCGGCTCGTGCTCGACCACCAGCTCGCGGCGCGCGACCCGATGGCGCGCGGCGACATCACCGCCGAAGCGGCGATCGCGGAAGCGCTGCTGGGCGAGGAGGCGCTGGGCCTGGACGCGGTGCTGCGGCTGCTGTAGCCGCGATGCGGATCAGAAATCGGTGCAGCGGCCCTTCTGCTCCCAGTCGCCGTAGCGGGTCGGCTCGGGGCCGGCAGGGCCGCCGACCTCCTTCGGCAGCGGGGGCGCGGGCGGCTTCGGCGCCGCCGGGGAGGGCGCG
>JADYYZ010000075.1 GCA_020853405.1 Acetobacteraceae bacterium | reverse complement strand
CGGATCGGCTTCGTCTTCCAGCACCACCACCTGATCGGTGCCTTCACCGCCGCCGAGAACGTGATGATGCCGATCCTGCTCGACCGCGACCGCCCCGACCAGGCGATGCGCGACCGCGCCGACGAGCTGCTGGAGCAGGTCGGCCTGCTGCCCTGGCGCGATGCCCCGGTGGGCACGCTCTCGGGCGGCCAGGCGCAGCGCGTGGCGGTGGCGAGGGCGCTGGCGATGGAGCCGGCGCTGGTGCTGGCCGACGAACCGACCGGCAACCTGGACACGCGCTCGGCCGATGCCGTGTTCGGGCTGCTGCAGGACATCAACCGCGATTCGGGCACCAGTTTCCTGGTCGTCACCCACGACCCGAGGCTTGCGCAACGCTGCGCGCGGATCATCGAGGTGGTTGACGGGCAGGTGGTTCCCGGCGCCGAGGTGGGCTAGGCAAGGCCGAAGGCAGGGCGCGAGCGGGTGCGCGAACGGCGGAGGATCGATGGCGAAGGCGGCAGCCTCAGACTACCTGGTCGAGGCCCGCGCCGAGGATGCGCCGCGGGCACTTGCGGCGATCGCCGGCAGGGTGCGCCTGGTGGTCACCTCGCCGCCCTATCACAACGCCATCGCCTATGACTCGCACGCGGTCGATGCGACGGCGAACTACCGCACCCGCCAGACGTTGGACTATGCGCGGGATTACCTGCCGATGCTGGACCGCGTGTGGGAAGCCTGCCGCACCATGCTGGCGCCGGGCGGCCATCTTGCCATCAATGTCGGCACCGTGCTGCTGGGCGGCTACCACTACCCGCTGCCGCAGGACATCCAGGCGCGGCTGCTGCTCGGCGAGCCAGGCCGCTGGGTGTTCGTGCGCAGCATCCTGTGGAACAAGGTGACCGCGGGCGTCCGCCGGGCCGGCACCGCCATCAAGTACGGGCTGCCCGGCTACTGGTATCCGAACATCATGACCGAGCACATCATCGTGCTGCGCAAGCCCGGCCCGGTGCGCGCGATCGCATCGGACGCGCCGGCGGAGTGGTGGCTGCCGGTGTGGGACCTGGCACCGGTGCCGCCGCGCCAGATCGCCCATCCGGCGCCCTTCCCCGAAGACCTGCCGCACCGCCTGATCCGCATGCTGACGCTGCCGGGGGAGGTGGTGTTCGACCCGTTCCTGGGTGCCGGCAGCACCGCCAAGGCAGCGTTCGACCTGGAGAGGGTGCCGGCGGGCACCGACATCATCGCGGGCTACGTCGCGAACGCGCGGCGGCGGCTTTCCGCGCCCTCGCTGGTGCGCCGGCAGCAGCTCCGCATCCGCACCATCGCCGAGGCGGCGTTCGTGCCGCAGCGCACGAAATCCCCGACCCGGCACGGCGCCGGCAACCGGCCCAGGGCGCGTGCGGACGGCGTGCGGTGACCGGCCTCGTCGTGCTGCGGCTAGCCGGCACCGCAGCACCTGGCGTGATCGCGAGGCGCGCCCGCGACGCGCTGGCCGAAACGCCCCCCGGGCGCTTCCTGTGGGTGCTGTGGCAGGTGCCGCTCGCCTGGACCGACGAGGCGCCGGTCGAGGCGATCGTGGCCGAGGCCCTGCTTGGCCCGCCCTCCGCCCGGCGCGAGGATGCCGCGGAGGATGTGATGCTGCACGCCAACCTGGTGGTGCGGAGCTACGGCGAGGATCGGCTGCTGCCGTGCCGTTGCTTCCAGCTCCTGGTGCTGCGCCGTGCCGGCCCGACGCTGCGCGCCCGCCTCAAGGACGCAGCCGGCGCGCCGGCGGCGGCGCGGATCGACACCACCCGCCCTGCCTTCACGCGCGACTGGGCGAACAATGTCTGGCACCTGCGGGACGAAGATGCCGAGGCGCGGATCATCGCGCGGCTGTCGCGCCTTCTGTGCTGGCCGGACGAGGCGGTGCTGGTGTGCGGCCCCGACGGACATCAGATGCACGAACGCCTCGGCGAGGCCGGCCGCGGCGACCTGGTCGGCGTGCCGGAACGCTATCCGCTGGCCCCGCCCGCCGGCGGCGGCGACGTGCCGGACCGGCCGGCCCCGCGGCCTGGACAGGTGCTGCCTTCCGCGCCAGAGAGGATGCGCAGGACGCGGCGCGCATCCGTGCGATCGGCTGTGCCGGCAGCAGAAGCAGGAGACGACGGATGAGCGCACGTCTGGCCGGCAAGGTCGCATTGCTGAGCGCGGCGGGGCAGGGGATCGGCAGGGCCACCGCCGAGCGCTTCGCCGCCGAAGGTGCCCGCGTGATCGCAACCGACATCCGGGCCGACCTGGTCGACCAGCTGGCGGCGAAAAGCCCGAACATCGTGGCGCGCGCGCTCGATGTGCGCGACCCCGCAGCAATTGCCCGGGTGGTGGCAGAGGCAGGGAAGCTCGACATCCTGGTCAACGCCGCCGGCCTCGTGCAGGACAACTCGGTGCTGGATTGCAGCGATGCCGACTGGGAGATCGCCTTCGATCTCAATGTCACGGCGATGTTCCGCATGATGCGCGCGAGCTTGCCCGGCATGCTGGAGCGAGGGCGGGGCAGCATCATCAACATCGCCTCGGTCGCCTCCTCGCTGAAGGGTGTGCCGCGGCGCTTCTCGTACGGCGCGACCAAGGCAGCGATCATCGGCATGACGAAGTCGGTTGCCGCCGACTTCGTCGCCAGGGGCATCCGCTGCAACGCGATCTGTCCCGGCACGGTCGATACGCCCTCGCTGCAAGGGCGGGTGCGGGCGCTGGCGGCGGTGCATGGCAGCGTCGAGAAGGCGCACGCCGCGTTCGTGGCACGCCAGCCGATGGGAAGGCTCGGCACCGCCGAGGAGGTCGCCGCTCTCGCCTGCTATCTCGCCTCCGACGAAGCGGGCTTCGTCACCGGCCAGTGCCACATCATCGATGGCGGCTGGCTGAACTGATCGGCGGGTCGCCTCTCCGCGTTCCGGGAGCGTGAGTCGGCGCGCCTGTGCCTGCCTCGCGGTTTGACATGGCGCAATGCCCTCGCCTGCCGCTCGCGATGACATGCGGGCCGTTTCACGTTGCGCGCCGCAGGTCCCGGGGATACCGCGGCGTGCCAAGGCAATGCTGGCCGATGACGCCGACCGAAGAACTGATCCTGCGCTACGCCGCCAAGCCGGTTCCGCGCTACACAAGCTATCCGACCGCGCCGCATTTCCATGCGGGCATCGATGGCGCGCGCTACGCCGACTGGCTTGCTGCCCTGCCGGACCAGGCGTGCCTCTCGCTCTATCTGCACGTGCCGTTCTGCGACACGCTGTGCTGGTTCTGCGGCTGCCACACCAAGATCACGCAACAGTATGCGCCGATCGCCTCGTATCTGCGGGCGCTGACCGCCGAGATCGCCTCGGTCGCCGCGCACCTGCCCGCGTCCGCCAGGGTGCGGCACCTGCACTGGGGCGGCGGTTCGCCCACCATCCTCTCGCCCGCCGACATGCGCGCGCTTGGCACGGCGCTGAAGGAATGCTTCGCGTTCGCCGCCGACGCCGAGTTCGCGGTCGAGGTCGACCCCCGCGGCCTCGACGACGCGCGGATCGCTGCCCTGGCCGAGATCGGGCTCAGCCGCGTCAGCATCGGCGTGCAGGATTTCGACCCGGGCGTGCAGGCGCTGATCAACCGCCGCCAGAGTTTCGAGGAAACCGCCCGCGTGGTGGCGGCGTTTCGCGCGATCGGCGTCGGCTCGCTGAACATCGATGCGATCTACGGCCTGCCCGACCAGCACGAACGGCAGCTGATCGCCACGCTCTGCCAGGTGGTCGCGCTCGATCCCGACCGCGTCGCGCTGTTCGGCTATGCGCACGTGCCGTGGATGAAGACGCACCAGCGGCTGATCCCGGAGGAGCGGCTGCCTGGCCTGGTCGAACGCCACGCCCAGGCCGAGGCCGCCGCCGATTTCCTGGTCGGCGCCGGCTACCGCCGCATCGGCATCGACCATTTCGCCAAGGCAAGCGATGGGCTGGCGGTGGCCGCAGCGTCGGGCCGGCTGCAGCGCAACTTCCAGGGCTACACGGTCGATCCGGCCGATGCGCTGATCGGGCTTGGCGCGTCGGCGATCGGGCGGCTGGCGCAGGGCTATGTGCAGAACGAGACCGCGATCGGCCAGTACAGGCGTCGTGTCGAGGCGGGCGAGCTGGCCACCGCGCGCGGCATCGCGCTGTCCGCCGACGACCGGCTGCGCGGCCATGCGATCGAGCGGCTGATGTGTGACCTCGCGTTTTCGGAAGCGGCCCTGCGCCACCGCTTCGGCAGCCTGGCCGAGGTGCTCAGGGCGCCGGCGGCGGCGATCATCGCCGAGGATCGCGACGGGCTGGTGACGCCGACCGAGGACGGCTTCCTGGTCAGCGAACGCGGCCGGCCGTTCCTGCGCAGCATCGCCGCGCGCTTCGATGCCTATATCGCCGCGCCGGCAGCGCGGCACTCGGCGGCGGTGTGATGCCGGGCGCGCGCCCCGCCGGGCCGGGCCGGGCCGGATCGGCGCTAGTCGGCGATCAGCTGGGCGAGCCGCGCCTCGTCGAGCACGCGCACGCCGTCGGGCACGCCGAGCACGATCTTCTCGCGTGCCCAGCGCGCGAACACGCGGCTCACGGTCTCGATCGTCAGCCCCAGATGGTCGGCGATGTCCTGGCGTCCCATCGGCAGCGGCACGGTGGCCGAGCGCCCCTGGATCAGCGCCAGCCGGTCGCGCCAGCCGATCAGGAAGGCGGCGACCCGTTCCTCGGCACGGCGCCTGCCCAGCACCACCATGTGCGCCTGCGCGATCGCGAGCTCGTGCGAGGTCGCGGCATGCAGCCGCGCCAGCAGGTGCGGCTTGCGCCGCAGCATCGCGAGGAAGCCGGCGCGGTCGAACCGGCAGGCGGTGACAGGCGTCAGCGTCTCGGCCGAGAAGCCGTAGCGCGATTCGAGCGCGAGCCCGAGAAAATCGCCCGGCAGCGCGAAGCCGACGATCTGGCGCCTGCCGTCCGACAGGTCGTTCTGCAGCCGGACAGAGCCGGACGTGATCGTATAAAGGCCGTTCACCGCGTCGCCCTGGTGGAACAGGGCACGGCGCGCGGGCAGCGAGCGCCGTTCCGCCAGCAGCTCGAGCTCGCCGATCTCGTCATCGGCCAGCGCGGCGCAGATCGTGATCAGCCGCACCCGGCACTTCTCGCAGATCTCGCCGCAGGCAGTCGGCGCGCCGCATGCCGTCGGCACGGCGACCCCTGCAACGTCGGCGACCTCATCCATCGTCGGCGGCCCTGTCCTGGTCCCGGTTCCTGGGCACAGCCTAGCGATCGCAGCGGTTGCTGCAATGCAAAGCTTGGGGTGCCTGGGCTGCGCCGCCTGGGCCTTGCCCGCGGCGCCGCGGGTTCCCCGCGGGCGCCGGGGTGGCGCGCGCCATGAAGCCGCTGGTCGCCCGCATCCTCGAGCCGGACGACGCGCGCGCCTCGTTCGTGCTGGCCAGACTGGGCCAGCCGGAACTCGATCTCGTCACCTGGCGCCAGACGATCCGCGCCGCCGGGCGCGAGGCGCCGGAAAGCGCGATCATCGGCGTCAGCAACCTGGCAGGCTGCTTCCTCGCCCTGCTGCGCTGTTCCGACGGGCAGGTCAGCGTGATCGTCGCCTCGGCGGTGCTGGCGGGCGAGGAGCGCGACCTGATCTGCGTCGCCCGGAGCGTCGTGGTGCGCCGGTTGTAGCCAGGGTCGCCGGCCGCCGGGGCGCGGTGCGTGCTCATGCCATCGCCCGCCGGGCCGTCCGCTCGCGCCACATCAGGAAGCCGACAAGGCAGAGCTGCGCCAGGTTGACCGCGATGCCGACTGCCCAGGCGGCAGCGTAATTGCCCATGCGGTCATAGATCACCCCGGCGAGCCAGGCGCCGAACGCCATGCCGGAAAGGCTGAGGAACAGCAGCGCCGGCACCCGCCAGTAGGCTTCCTCGCGCGGGAACTTGTCGCGCACCGCCAGCACATAGGCAGGCACGATGCCGCCGAAGCCAAGGCCATAAAGGCCCGCGATCACGAACAGCCCCGCTTCGTCGGTGGTCGTGAGGAACGCCGCCATCGCCAGCGTCTGGCAGACATTGCCGATGAACACGGTGCGGATGCCGCCGAGACGGTCGGACAGGGCGCCCCAGAACTGGCGGCTGAGGAAGGCGGCCAGCAGCAGCACCGACAGCATCGCCGCCCCCGCCCGCGCGCCGATCCCGATATCGACGCAGAACGCCACGAGGTGCGCGGCCGGCATCGCCATCGGCACGCAGCACATGAACGAGGCGATCGCCAGCAGCGCCAGCGCAAGGTTCGGCTCCATCCCCAGCACGCGCTGGCCGCGGCGGGGCTGCTGCGCCTCGCCCGTGCCGGGCGAGGGGATCGGCGGCGGGCGGATCACCAGCGCTGCCAGCGGCACGATCACGGCGGCGGCGACGACGGCATAGCCCAGCATCGTGGCCTGCCAGCCGAACGCCTCGATCGTGCGCTCGAAGATCGGCGGCCACAGCGCGCCGGCGATGAACTGCCCCGACGAGACCAGCGCCAGGGCGGAGCCGCGCCTGCGGTCGAACCACATCGATACGTGCGTCACCATCGGCGGGAACAGCGCGCCGGTGCCGAACACGCCGACCCCGATCCCGATCCCTGCCAGCAGCTGCCAGGCAGCGCCGCCGGAGGCAAGCGCCAGCCCCGCCGCCAGCATCACCCCGGCCAGCATCGCCACCAGCCGCATGCCGATCCGCTGGGTCATCCAGCCGCACAGCATGCCGCCGAAGCCGGTGCCGAAGAAGGCGAGCGAACTGGCGAACGAGGGCAGGCCGCGCGTGCCGAAATGCTCGGAGAGCCGCGGCAGCCCGACCACCACGGTCAGCGGCCCGCCCTGCGCGACCGCGAGCATCGTCACCGCGGTGATCGCGACGATCCAGGACTGCCTGGTCTCGATGCTGGCGGGCGGGGCCGGCAGGCTCGGCATCCGGCTAGACAGGCTCGGGGATCTCGGCGGCGGGCAGGGGCGGGCGGCCGCGGATCATGTCGGCTGCCTTCTCGGCGATCATCAGCGTGGTGGCGTAGGTGTTGGCCGAGGTCATCGCCGGCATGATCGAGGCATCGACCACGCGGATGCCGGCAAGCCCGCGGATGCGGAGCGTCTCGTCGACGACAGCGGTCGGGTCGGTTGCGGGTCCCATGCGGCAGGTGCCGATCAGATGGAAGGTGGTGGTGCCGTTGTTGCGCGCGAAATCCAGCAGCTCGTCGTCGCTTTGTGCCTGCGCGCCCGGCAGGGTCTCGCGCTCGACGAAGGGGGCCAGTTCCGGGGTGGCCAGCATGCGCCGCACCAGGCGGATGCCGCCCAGATGCACGCGCCGGTCCTCGGGGTGGGAGAGGTAGTTGGGCTGGATTTCCGGGTCCTCGAACACGTCGGTGGAGACGGCGCGGACGAAGCCCGTGCTTTCCGGGCGGTGCTGCCAGGCGCCGGCGCTCATCCCCGGATAGTCGTCAAGCACATAGGTCTTGCCGGCGGCGTAGCTGCCGGGCGTGAACACGCATTGCAGGTCGGGCGCATCGAGCGCGTCGTTGGATTTCCAGAACACGTGCACGTGCGACGGCGCCACCGCCAGCATGTTCGGCCGGCGGCTCGCCCAGCGCAGCACCTGCCGCCACAGCCGGATGGGGCGCGCGAGCTCGTTCAGCGTCACCACCTGCGGCTTCGCGCGCATCACGATGCGCGAGGCATAGTGATCGCGGAAATTCTCGCCGACGCCGGCGAGCGCGTGCACCACCGGCACCCCCAGTTTCTGCAGCAGCGGCGCCGGCCCGACGCCGGAGACCTGCAGCAGCCGCGCGCTGTTGACGGTGCCGGCCGCGAGGATCACCTCGCGCGCGGCGTTGACCTGGTGCACCTGGCCGCCCCGCCGGCGCTGGTAGCGCACCCCGACCACGCGCCGCTCCGAGAACACGAGGCCCGAGGCGCGGGCGTTGGTGCGCAGGCTGATCGTGCCACGCGCCAGCGCCGGCAGCAGGAAGGCGCGCGCCGCGCTGATGCGCAAGCCGTTGCGGATGGTGCGCTGGTAGTAGCCGACGCCCGCCTGGTCGCCGGAATTGTGGTCGGGGTTGCGCGGAATCCCGATGCCGACGCAGCCGGCGATGAAGGCTTCCGACAGCGGGTGGATCCAGTCCATGTCGGTGACCGGGATCGGCCCCTCCCGCCCGCGGCGCAGATCATCGCCGAAGCCGATGCGCGCTTCGCTGCGCCGGTAGTAGGGCAGGCAGTCGGGATAGTTCCAGCCGCGGTTGCCGCGCTGGCCCCAGTAGTTGATGTCGTTCGGCTGGCCGCGGTTGTAGATCATGCCGTTGACGCTGGTCGATCCGCCCAGCGTGCGGCCCTGGGTGGTGGCGATCTGGCGGCCGCCGGTCCAGTCGGTCGGCGCCGTCTTGAACTGCCAGGTCACGCGATCGTCGAACAGCGTCTTGATGAAGCCGGCGGGGATGTGGATGTAGGGGTTGTAGTCGGGCGGCCCTGCCTCCAGCACGCAGACGCTGACGCCCGCATCCTCGCTGAGCCGTGCGGCCAGCACCGACCCGGCCGCACCCGACCCGACGATGACATAGTCGAACGTATCGGGCTCTCGGTCGGGCATGGAGGGGTCCTGGGTATGCGCGTGCGGCCGGCGTGCGGCGCGAGAGTAGGGGCCAGCGCGCCGGCTCGCCAGCTGCCCGGCCGCAGGGCTGGGTCCTGTATCGACGCCCGCCCGGCCGCGCATCGCCCGGACGGAGGGTGCCGGGGTGGGGCGCCAGGGTGGGGGCGCCAGGGTGGGGGCGCCAGGGTGGGGTGGCAGGTTGGGGCCGGCAGGAAATTTTGACAGCGCGGCGCGCCGATGCCGCCGCCACGCCGGCCGCCGGCGTGCTAGGAGGCCGCGCCGGCATGCGTTGGTGCCGGCCCGCGGATGCCGGAGTGTCATGATGAGCACGCCTTCCCCGATCGACCCGCTGCCGAAGGTCTGGGATCCCGAACGCCGCGTCGGCGAGATGCTGAAGGGGTATCGCGGCCTGGTGGTGGGCATCGCCAACGAGCATTCCATCGCCTATGGCTGCGCTGCCAAGCTGCGGGCCTTCGGCGCCGACCTGGCCGTGACCTGGCTGAACGACAAGGCCGAGCGGTTCGTCCGCCCGCTCGGCGAGCGGCTCGAGGCCGGCATCATGATGCCGATGGATGTCGAGCAGGCGGGCCAGCTCGAGGCGGTCTATGACGCGATCCGGCAACGCTGGGGCCGGCTTGATTTCGTCGTCCACTCGATCGCGTTCGCGCCCCGCGCCGACCTGCACGGGCGCGTGGTCGACTGCTCGGCCGACGGATTCGCGCAGGCGATGCGCGTCTCGGTGCACTCCTTCCTGCGGATGGCGCGACTGGCCGAGCCGCTGATGAGCAATGGCGGGACGCTGGTGACGATGAGCTACTATGGTGCGGACAAGGTGGTTGGCAGCTACAACATGATGGGGCCGGTGAAGGCAGCGCTGGAAGCCTGCGTGCGCTATGTCGCGGCCGAACTGTCGGAGCGGAACATCCGCGCCTACGCGGTCAGTCCCGGCCCGCTGAAGACGCGCGCGGCCAGCGGCATCGCCCAGTTCGACGAGCTGATCGAGGATGCGGTGAAGCGGGCACCGGCCGGGCGGCTGGTCGATATCGCCGAGATCGGCAGGGTCGTCGCCTTCCTGGTCAGCGGCGCCGCCAGCGGCATGACCGGCGATACGATCTATGTCGATGGCGGCCTGCACAACGTTGCCTGACCCAGTGGGCGAGCAAGGCGCGATGCACGACCAGGTGGCGGACGGCGAGGCGGTGCTGGTGCTGAATGCCGGCTCGTCCTCGATCAAGTTCGAGCTGTTCGCGCTCGAGGGCGGCGGCGCCGTCTCGCGCCTGTCGGGCCAGGTCGAGGGGCTGGGCGCGGCACCGCGCGTGATCGCCCGCGATGGCAGGGGCCGGCTGCTGGTGGATCGCCGCTGGCAGCAGGGCGAAGCGGGGCCGACCGATCACGCCTCGGCACTGGCCATCATCATCGAGGGGCTCGACCGGGCGGCACCCGGCGCTCGCCTGCTCGCCGTCGGCCACCGCGTGGTGCATGGCGGGCCGGACTTCGCCGCCCCGGTGCCGGTCGATGCGGAGATGCTGCGCCGGCTCGAAACATTCGTGCCGCTCGCGCCGCTGCACCAGCCGCACAACCTGGCCGGGATCGCCGCTGCCGCGGAACGGTTCGCCGGCATCCCGCAGATCGCCTGCTTCGACACCGCCTTCCATCGCTCGCATGCGTGGGAGGCCGACACCTTCGCGCTGCCGCCGCAATTCCACGCGCGCGGCATCCGCCGCTACGGCTTCCACGGGCTTTCCTACGAGTTCATCGCGCGAAGCCTCGCCGCCGAGGACCCGGTGCTGGGGCAGGGGCGGCTGGTGGTCGCGCATCTCGGCAACGGTGCCTCGCTCTGTGCCATCCGCGATGGACGGAGCGTGGACAGCACCATGGGCTTCACCGCGCTCGATGGCGTGCCGATGGGCACGCGCTCGGGCCAGATCGACCCTGGCGTGCTGCTGTACCTGCTCGACCATGACCGCATGAGCTCGGCCGAGATCAGCCGCCTGCTGTACGGCAATTCCGGGCTGAAGGGCATGAGCGGCCTCAGCCAGGATGTGCGCGACCTGGAGGCGAGCGACCGGCCGGAGGCAGCACGGGCGCTGTCCCATTTCGCCTGGCGGGTGCGCCGCGAGATCGGGGCGCTGGCGGCGGCACTCGGCGGGATCGATGCGCTGGTCTTCACCGCCGGCATCGGCGAGAACGCGGCCGGGGTGCGCAGGCGTATCTGCGCCGGGCTCGAGTTCCTGGGCATCCGGCTCGATCCCGCGCGCAATCAGGCGAACGAGGCGGAACTGTCGCCCGACGGTTCAGCGGTGCGCGTGCTGATGCGCCGCACCGACGAGGAGAGGATGATCGCCCTGCACGTGCTGGCGCTGCTGGGCCGGGCAGGCCAGGCGGCGGCCGGGCCGGATCAGATCCGCTCCCAGTAGCCGGTCTCCTCGTCCAGCCGCGCGTGCTCGATGGCGCGGAAATCGCCGCGGCTGACGATGCCGACCAGGATCCCGCCATCGACGATCGGCACGTGGCGGAAGCCGCCGTCCTGCATGCAGCGCAGCGCGTCGAGCGCGCCCGATTTCGGGCCGAGCGTCGTCAGTTTGCGGGTCATCACGTCGGCAAGCGACAGCCCCGCCGGGTTGCGGCCTTCGCCGAGCAGGCGGACCGCGTCGCGACCGGTGAAGATGCCGACCAGCTTGCCCTGGTCGGTGACCAGCACGCAGCCGACCCGGCGCTCGCCCATGGTCCGGCAGGCATCGGCCACCGGGGTATCGGGCGCCATCGCGATCGGCGATCTGCTCCGGATCAGATCGTTCAGGTGGCGGTCCCTCATTTCGTTCAGGCTCCTGGCTGCGCGCGCCGGCCGGTCGGCGCGGCGGGTGGCGGTTCGATGACCGCATCATCCTGCCAGAGGTTTTCCAGGCAGAGCTTGATCCACATCAAGCCCCGAGCCTGGCGGTGGCCGAAGCCAGCAACCGAGCGCGATCAGATCCGCTCCCAGTAGCTGGTCTCCTCGTCCAGCCGCGCGTGCTCGATGCCGTAGAAGTCGCGGCGGGCGACGACGCCGACGAGTCGGCCGCGATCCACGATCGGCACATGGTGGAAGCCGCCATCCTGCATGCAGTGCAGCGCCTCCAGCGCGCTGGCCGCCGGCCCCAGGGTGGTGACGCGGCGGGTCATCACATCGGCAAGGGTCAGGCCCGCGCGCTTGCGGCCGGCGGCCAGCAGCTTCACCGCGTCGCGGCCGGTGAAGATGCCGACCAGCTGGTCCTGCTCGGTCACCAGCACGCAGCCGATGTGATGCTCGAGAATCTTCGAACAGGCATCGCGTACACTGTCGCCGGGCGACATCGTGATCGGCGCCCGGCTGCGGATCAGATCGTGAAGGTGGCGGTTTTCCATCGCTCTGTTCCCTGACGCCGCCCGGTTCGCCGGCAGGGCGGCCTTGCACCAGCATAGACCATTTTCCATCGTGGTGCCGGGCCCCCATGCAGGTGCCGCACCGGTTGGCTCAGTCGGAAGGCCGGCCATTTCCGGAAGGCCCGCCGCGCAGCAAGGGGGGCAGAGGCAGATCGGGCTGGTCAGCCGCCTGCATCATCGCCGCCGCCATGGTGGCGCAGCGCCTCGGCCAGCAGCTCGGTGGTGCGCAGGCGCAGCGATTCCGGGGCAAGCACGCTGACCTGCGCGCCCCAGGTGAACAGGTGCCAGGCGATCTCGGTGGCGCCGCCGGCCCGGAAGCGCACGATCAGGCCGCCATCGGCCTCGGTCTCGAGCGTCTGCGAGGGGTGGAAGCGCCAGCGCCCCGCTTCCTCGGCGACGGCGGGCGCGAACCCCAGCACCACATCGAACGGCTCCTCCTGCCAGATGCCGAAGGCACGCGCGGTGAAGGCAGCCAGGTCGAAATCGGCGGGGCGGGCGAACGCGACCTGGCCAAGGGTGATCCTGCCCATGCGGTCGAGCCGGTACTGGCGTGGTTCCGGCCGGTCGGGTCGGGCAGCGACCAGCAGCGGGCGGCTGCCATACACAAGGCCCAGGGGGTGCAGCGTCACCGCCGCCGGTTCCGCGGCGCGGGCGCTGCGATAGGTGGTGGTGATCGGCAGGCAGGAGATGACCGCGCGGCGGATGCCGGCGAGCAGGTCGTTGGCGACCAGCGGGCGCGGCCCGGGGCGCATCGCAACGCCCTCGCTTTCCAGCAGCATCTCCAGGTCGGGTTCCAGCTTGCGCAGGTGCTCGGGCCGGCTCATCGCGCGCAGTTTCGCCGCTGCCGCCTCGATCTGCTCCGCCCGGCCGGCGAAGCCCTGGACACGCAGCGTCGCCGCCGCGGCCTCCAGCTCGGCCAGCTCCTCGGCGGTCGGCGCGACGAAGCCCGACAGGGTGCCGGCGGGCAGGCGGAATCGGGCCTGTCGCTCGCCGGTGTCGACACGTTCGAGCTGGGGGAAGATGCGCTCGATCGCATCGCGCATGCGTTCGGCGGTGCGGCGGCCGACCTCGAACTCGCGCTGGATGTCGGCGAACGAAAGCCCCTCGCGCGTGCCCTGCATCATGATCGCAAGGCGCAGCAGGTGTTCGGTCTTGCCGTAGTGCACTTGGGTGTGGTTGCTCCGTCCGGCAACGTGGGTGGATGGCTGGTCGCGTGGCAGTCTACAGGGGGGTGGGCGGTGCCCGCCAGGGTTCTGGTCCCACGATGTGGTCCAGGGATGTGGTGGCGCACCCCGGCGCCGCCGCGCCGGGTGCCAGCTTGGCGCATAGGACGGCGG
>JADYYZ010000074.1 GCA_020853405.1 Acetobacteraceae bacterium | reverse complement strand
GCCTCCAGCATCTGCGCGCCGATCGTCATCACCGGGTTCAGCGAGAATTTCGGGTCCTGCATCACGAGGCCGATGCGCGCGCCGCGCAGCGAACGCATGGTGGCGGTATCGGCGCCCAGCAGGTCGATGCCGTCGAACGCCAGCCGCTTCGCGCCCATCCGCGCCGACTGCGGCAGGATGCGCAGCAGGGCGCGGCCGGTCAGCGACTTGCCCGAGCCGCTTTCGCCGACGATGCCGAGCTTCTCGCGCCCCATGGCGAGGCTGACGCCGCGCACCGCCTCGACCTCGCCGGTGGGCGTGGGGAAGCGGATGCGCAGATCCTCGATCTCGACCAGCATCAGCGCTGCTTCGGGTCCAGCAGGTCGCGCATGCCGTCGCCCAGCAGGTTGAACGCGAGCGAGGCGGCGAAGATGGCAAGCCCCGGCACCACCGGCACCCACCACTGCTCCAGGAGGAAGCGCCGGCCGGTGGCGATCATCGCGCCCCACTCGGGGCTCGGCGGCTGGGCGCCGAGGCCGAGGAAGCCAAGGCCGGCCGCGGTCAGGATGATGCTGCTCATGTCGAGTGTCACGCGCACCACCAGCGAGGAGAGACAGAGCGGCATGACGTGGCGGGTGATGATCCGCCACGGCCCGGCACCCTGCACGCGCACCGCGGCGATGAAATCGTTGTTGCGGATGGTGAGCGTCTCGGCCCGCGCGAGCCTGGCATAGGGCGGCCAGGCGGTCAGCGCGATCGCGATCACGGCACTTTCCAGGCCGGGCTTCAGCGCGGCGACGAAGGCGAGCGCCAGGATCAGGCGGGGGAAGGCCATGAACACGTCGGTGATGCGCATCAGCACGCGGTCGAACAGCCCGCCCATGTAGCCGGCGACGGTGCCGACCAGCAGGCCGAGCGGTGCCACCAGCACCACCACCGCCACCACCATGCCGAGCGTGACGCGGCCGCCGTACAGCAGGCGGGAATAGATGTCGCGGCCGAGTTCGTCGGTGCCGAGCCAGTGCGCGGCAGATGGTGCCGCCAGGCGGTTGGCGAGGTCCTGCGCACCGGGATCGTGGGTGGCGAGCACCGGCGCCAGCACCGAGGCAACCGCCATCAGCAGCGCCACCACCGCGCCCCAGAACGCCAGCGGGTTCTCGCGGAAGGCAAGCCAGCCGCGATAGCGCTGACCCCACGCCGCCTGCCGGCGCGAGGCGGGGTTCTCGTCGAGCAGCCAGTCGCGCCGGCCGACCGGCGCCGGAATTGCCGCGGTGGTCATCGCACGCGCGGATCCAGCAGGCGGTACATCGCGTCGGCCAGCAGGTTCAGCACCAGATACATCAGCCCCACCACGAGGGTTGCGCCCAGCACGGCGTTCATGTCGGCGTTCAGCAGGCTCACGGTCAGATACTGGCCAAGCCCCGGCCAGGAGAAGATGGTCTCGGTCAGCACCGCCCCTTCCAGCAGGCCGGCATAGGTCAGCGCCACCACCGTGATCAGCTGCACCGAGATGTTGCCGAAGGCGTGCCGCCAGATCACCCGGGTCTCCGAGATGCCCTTGACCCGCGCTGTCGTCACGTACTCGGCGCGCAGCTGTTCCAGCATGAAGGCGCGCGTCATGCGCGCGATATAGGCAAGCGAATAGTAGCCGAGCACCAGGGCAGGCAGCGCCAGGTGGTGCGCGGCATCCAGAAAGGCAGGCCAGTTGCCGGTGATCAGCGCGTCGATGGTCATCATGCTGGTCACGGTCGGCACGTCGCCGTCGAACATCAGCCCCTGCCGCCCCGAGGGCGGGAACCAGCCGAGGCGGGCATAGAAGAACAGCAGGCCGAGCAGGGCGAGCACGAAGGTCGGCAGGCTGTGGCCGGCGAGGCAGAAGATGCGCACCGCCCGGTCAAGCCAGGTGTTCTGCCTGACCGCGCTGATCACCCCGATCGGGATGCCGAGCGCCAGCGCGATCACCAGCGCCAGCGTGGCAAGTTCGAGGGTGGCCGGGAAGAAGCGGCCGATATCGTGCAGCACCGTGTTGCCGGTCATCACGCTGCGGCCGAAATTTCCCTGCAGGATGTCGGTCAGGTAGCGGAAGAACTGGATGTACAGCGGCCGGTCGAGCCCGAGCTCGATGCGCGCGCGCTCGACCACGTCCTGCGGCGCGCGGTCGCCGACGATGGCGAGCACCGGGTCGATCGGCATCACCCTGCCGATCAGGAAGGTCACCAGCACGAGGCCGAGCAGGGTCAGCGGCAGCGTTGCCGCCGACCCCGCAAGGCTCTTCAGGCGCGCGACCAAGGCCGATCAGGCCTTGACGATGCGGGCGTAGCTGGTGCGGTCGCTCATCGGCCCCAGATCGAGGCCGGTGACGTTGGCGCGCGCCACCGCCACCTCGATCTCCTGCAGCATGATCACGAACGGGCTGGTCTGCTGGTGGATGCGCTGCAGCTCCAGATACTCGGCGGTGCGCTTCTCGGGGTCGGTCTCCAGCACATTGGCGCGCACCCGCTTGGTCAGTTCCGGGATCAGCCACGAGCTGCGCCAGGCCAGCGTGCGGTTGCGCGCGTTGTCGCTGTTGTCGTCGTTGACGCTGAAGGCCTCGGCATTGGTGTGAGGGTCGAAATAGTCGGCCCCCCAGCGCACGATCGCCATCTGGTGCTGGCGCGCCCGGGTCTTGGTGATCACCTGGCGCATCTCGGCGGCGACCAGCGTCACCTTGACGCCGATCTCGGCCAGGTTGGCCTGGATCGCCTGGGCGATGTCGGCGATCGGCGGCCCGCTGCTGTGATCGAGGCTCACCTCGAAGCCGCCGGCAAGCCCCGCCGCCGCCAGCAGCTCCTTGGCGCGGGCAACGTTCTTGCTGAACGGCTTGTCGTCGAGCGCGGACGGGAAGTTCGCCGGCAGGAAGGCCTGGTGCACGTCGTAGGTGGTGCTGACGATGTTCTTCTGGATGCCGTCATAGTCGATGGCCCACTTGATCGCCTGGCGCACCTCGGGTTTCGCCAGCGCCGGCACGTTCTGGTTCAGCGCCATGTACATCAGGCTGGCCTTCTTGGCCGGCGTGATGCTGAACCCGGCGTTGCCGGTCAGCGACTTGATCTGGTCGGGGCCGAGGTCGCGCGCGATGTCGATGTCGCCGCGCTGCAGCTGAAGGAGCTGCGCCGACGGGTCGGCGATGTGGCGCACCACCATGCGCCGGATCTTCGGCTTCTCGCCGCTGAAGTGCGGGTTGACATCGAGCATCACGGTCTCGCTCGCGCGCCACTGCCGCACCATGAACGCGCCCGAACCCGCGCTGTTCTGGCTGAGCCAGGCGTTGCCGAGATCGCCGTCCTTCTCGTTCTTCATCGCCTGCGCCTTCTCGACCACCGAGCCGACATTGGCCGACAGGCAGTAGTAGAAGAAGCTTGGCGAGGTCGGATTCTCCATCCTGACCACCAGCGTGCGCGCATCGGCCGCCTTGATCAGGTCGCGCACATTGTCCTTGGTGAAGCCGAACTGGTTGATGATGAAGGCGGGCGACTTGTTCAGGATCACCGCCCGCTGCAGGCTGAAGGCGGCATCCTCGGCGGTGACCGGCGCGCCGGAGGCGAATTTGGCGTCCGCCTTCAGGCGGAAGGTGAAGGTCCTGGCATCGGCCGACGCCTCCCAGCTCTCGGCGACGTCGCCGACCAGCCTGGCGGGCGCGTCGTTGCGGGTGGTGACCAGCCGCTGATAGACATTGCCGCCGATCTCGTTGCCCATGTATTCGAAACTGTGCTGCGGATCGAGGCTGACGATGTCGTCGATCCGCCGCGCCATCACCACCAGATCGCGCGGGGTCTGGGCGTGCGCGGGCAGCACCAGCCCGGCATACGAAAGGGCGGGGACGCCGGCCGTACCGGCAAGCCATGAACGGCGGGTCAGCATGAAGGATTCTCCCTGGTGGGCTCCCCGGCGGGCCGGCCGGCAGGAGCGCCTTCGGCCATCCTATCGCGCAAAACCGGCCGATCCGGAAGCCCTTTCGGTTGCGGCCCCGCCATGATCGCGACTAGGCTTGCGGGTGCGAGGCTCCGTCGGCCAGGGCAACAAGAACCTCAAGGGAAGCTCGACCTCAACGTGGAATACGCGCTGCAGCAGCTGGTCAACGGGCTCACGCTCGGCATGATCTACGGCCTGGTGGCCACCGGCTACACCATGGTCTACGGCATCATCGGCATGATCAATTTCGCCCACGGCGACATCTTCATGGTCGGCTCGTTCGCCGGCCTGATCGCGCTCCTGGGCCTCGGCATGGGCGGCATCACCTTCGTGCCGGTGGCGCTGATGCTGACGCTGCTGTTCGCGATGATGGTCACCTCGCTCTACGGCTTCGCGATCGAGCGGGTCGCCTACCGGCCGCTGCGCGGCAGTTTCCGCCTGGCGCCGCTGATCAGCGCGATCGGCATGAGCATCTTCCTGCAGAACTTCGTGCAGGTGACGCAGGGCGCCCGGCCGAAGCCGATCGAGCCGGTGATCCAGGGCGGCATCGTGCTGGCCCACGCCGAGGGGTTCAGCGCGGTGCTGTCGTGGGTGCAGATGCTGATCATCGCGACCACGCTGGTGGTGCTGGTGGTGTTCACGCTGCTGGTCGCGCGCACCGCACTCGGCCGGGCGATGCGCGCCTGCGAACAGGACCTCCGGATGGCCTCGCTGCTCGGCATCGATACCGATCGCACGATCGTGCTGACCTTCGTGATCGGCGCCGCCCTGGCCGCGGTCGCAGGCGTGATGTACCTGCTGTACTATGGGGTTATCGACTTCTACATGGGGTTCGTCGCCGGGGTGAAGGCGTTCACCGCCGCGGTGCTGGGCGGCATCGGCAGCCTGCCCGGCGCGGTGCTGGGCGGGCTGCTGATCGGCATGATCGAGACCTTCTGGAGCGCCTATTTCTCGGTGCAGTACAAGGATGTCGCCGCCTTCAGCGTGCTGATCCTGGTGCTGATCTTCATGCCGAGCGGCCTGCTCGGCCGCGACGAGGTCGAGAAGGTCTGATGCGCGCCGGCCACTCGCCGCCGCCGCGGCCCGCCGCCTCTCCGGTCGCGGCGGCGCTCAAGGACGCGGGGCTTGCGGCACTGGTCGCCTTCGGCGTCGCCGCCCCGATGATGGGGCTGCGCACCGTGCAGGGGCAGAGCGGGCTGACCATCAGCCCGCGCTTCGATGTGGTGGCGATCGCGGTCGCCCTGGTGTTCGCTGGAAGGCTGCTGCTGCGCGCCTGGCAGCACCGCGGCCGCAGCTTCCATGTCAACGTGCCGCGCCTGCCCGGCATCGAACGCATCGCCGGGCCGCTGCTGCTGGCGCTTGCCGTCTCGCTTCCCTTCCTGCCCTGGGTCGGGCGCTACCAGATCGACCTCGGCGTCCTGGTTCTGACCTACGTGATGCTGGGCTGGGGGCTCAACATCGTGGTCGGGCTCGCCGGCCTGCTCGATCTCGGCTACGTCGCCTTCTACGCCGTCGGCGCCTATACCTATGCGCTCTCGGCGCAGTATCTCGGTTTCGGCTTCTGGCAGGCGCTGCCGCTGGCCGGCCTGATGGCAGGCACCTTCGGCGTGCTGCTCGGCTTCCCGGTGCTCAGGCTGCGCGGCGACTACCTCGCCATCGTGACGCTGGCGTTCGGCGAGATCATCCGCATCGTGCTGCTGAACTGGACCCAGCTCACCGGCGGGCCGAACGGGCTTTCCGGCATCCCGCGCCCGACCTTCTTCGGGCTGTCCTTCAGCGCCGGCGGCGGTCCGGGCAGTTTCGCCGATTTCTTCGGGCTGGAGCCGAGCCCGGTGCACCGCATCATCTTCCTCTACTACATCATCCTGGTGCTCGCGCTGGCGACCAACTGGCTGACCATCCGGCTGCGCCGGATGCCGATCGGCCGCGCCTGGGAGGCGCTGCGCGAGGACGAGATCGCCTGCCGCTCGCTCGGCCTCAACGTCACCAACACCAAACTGACCGCGTTCGCGACCGGGGCGACGCTGGCCGGGCTTGCCGGCGCCTTCTTCGCCACCCGCCAGGCCTTCATCAGCCCGGAGAGCTTCACCTTCATGGAATCGGCGCTGATCCTGGCGATCGTCGTGCTGGGCGGGCTTGGCAGCCAGATCGGCGTCGCGATCGCGGCCCTGGTGATGATCGGCGGCTTCGAGGTGTTCCGCGGCTTCGACGAGTACCGCATGCTGGTGTTCGGCGTGGTGATGGTCAGCATCATGGTCGCCCGCCCGCGCGGCCTGATCGGCGAGCGCACGCCATCGGTGGTGCTGAAGGAGAGGAAGGCGATCGACGCCTCGCTGGTCGGCGAGGGCGCGGGATGAGCGCGGCCGCCGACACCATCCTGGCGGTCGAGGGCCTGACCATGCGCTTCGGCGGCCTGACCGCGGTCGACGGGCTGTCATTCTCCGCCCGGCGCGGCGAGATCACCGCGGTGATCGGCCCGAACGGCGCCGGCAAGACCACGGTGTTCAACTGCGTCACCGGCTTCTATCGCCCGACCGCGGGCAGCATCACCTGCCAGCACGCCGATGGCGCGCGCCACCGGCTC
>JADYYZ010000073.1 GCA_020853405.1 Acetobacteraceae bacterium | reverse complement strand
GGCAACGCGCCGGACGATGCGCTCGAGCAGCGGCTGCACCAGGAACAAAGGCGGCGGCGGCAGGCGCCGGCGCACTGCCGCGGCCAGGCCGCCGCCCGGGATCTCACCGGTACTCGTGTTCATCGGCGATGTCGTCCGTCCTGGTCGAAGACGCGAGGACGGCTAGCACGCGGGGCGCGATGCACGATTGACGCAGCTCAAAAATGGACGGGGAGTGCAACCGAAGGTCCCCGCCGCTGCGGCTGGCAGGCGGCGGGGCTCCGGCGCTGCGATCAGACCAGCCTGAACTTCATCGCGTGCGGCTCGAGATAGTCCTTGATCCCGAGCGGCCCGCCCTCACGGCCGAGACCGGACCACTTGACGCCGCCGAACGGCAGTTCTGCGGTGCCGAGCGCGAGCTCGTTGATGCCGACCATGCCGGTCTCGATCCGTTCGGCGACATCCTGCGCGGTCTTCATGTCGCGCGTGAACATGTAGGCGGCAAGCCCGACCGGCAGGCCGTTGGCGCGCGCGATCACCGCCTCGGTGTCGTTGAAGGTGGTCATCGCCGCGATCGGGCAGAACGGCTCCTCGGTCATCACGCGGGCGGTGTCGGGCACGTCGGCGAGTACCGTCGGCTGGAAGAAGAAGCCGCGATTCTGCCCGGCCACCGGCGCGCCGCCGGTCAGCACCCTGGCACCCTTGGCCACCGCATCGGCGACCAGCGCCTGTGCCGCGTCGAACCGCCGCCGGTTGGCAAGCGGCCCCATCTCGACCCCCGGCTCCAGGCCGGGCCCGACCTTCAGCGACTTCGCCACCGCGACGAACTTTTCCGAGAACGCATCGAACACCTTCTCGTGCACATAGAAGCGGGTGGGCGAGACGCAGACCTGGCCGGCGTTGCGGAACTTCGCGCGGGCACTCATCTCGGCCGCCTGCACCGGGTCGGCATCGGCGAACACCAGCACCGGCGCGTGCCCGCCGAGCTCCATGGAGACCCGCTTCAGGTCGTCGGCGGCGAGCTTCATCAGGCTCTTGCCGACCGCGACGCTGCCGGTGAACGAGATCTTGCGGATCCGCTGGTCGGCGATCAGGGTCGAGCTGACGAAGGCAGGCTCGCCCAGCACCAGGTTGACGACGCCGGGCGGGATGCCGGCCTCGATCAGGGCGGCCAGGATCAGCATGCAGGTGCCGGGGGTCTCCTCGGCCGGCTTGATCACCACGGTGCAGCCGGCGGCGAGCGCGGGCGCGATCTTGCGCGCCGGCAGCACGGCCGGGAAGTTCCACGGCGTGAAGGCGGCCACCGGCCCCACCGGCTGGTAGGCCACCTGCAGCCGCGAATCCGGCGTGCGGCCCTCGACGGTGAAGCCGTAGATGCGCTTGGCCTCCTCGGCGTACCACTCGAAATATTCGGCGGCACTCAGTGTCTCGCCCTTGGCCTCGGCCAGCGGCTTGCCGACCTCGCGCGTCATCATGCGGGCGATCGCATCGGCATTGGCGCGGATTCTCGCCGCCACCGCGTGCAGCAGGCGCGAGCGTTCCCACGGGCCGACCTTGCGCCAGCTCCGGTAGGCCTCGGCGGCGGCATCGACCGCGGCGGTGAGGTCGGCGGCCGAGGCGAGCGGGATCTCCCCGTTCGAGAGTTCGCTCGCCGGGTCGATCACCGTGCGCCGGCCGCCGCCGCCCGAGGCGCGCCACTGGCCGCCGATGTGAAGCCCCATGCCGGCATAGAGATCGCCCGCAACCGTATCCATGTCGTCCTCCCGGAAATGTGCGGGCCGCACAATGGACCGGCGGATGGGGGACTGGAAGAGCGGTTGACTCGATCGCCCCGGATAAGAACAAATATAGAACATGTCGGCTCACCTCTCGGCCCACCTCGCCTCCCTGCGCGCCGCGATCAGCCGGCTGGAGCGGCTGCCGGCGCGTGCCGACGCGCTGCCGGTCCCGCTCGCACCGGCGATCGATGCTGCCCTGCCCGGCTGGAACGGCGGCGCCGGCGGCATCGCCCGCGGCGCCGTGCACGAGGTGCTGGCCGCCGATCCAGGTGCTGCCAGCGGCTTCGTTGCGATGCTGGCCGGCCGGGCCTCGGCGCAGGTGGCGCAAGCGCCCGTGCTGTGGCTCTCGCCCGCCCGCGCACCGAAGCCCTATGCGCCGGGGCTGGCCGCGTTCGGCCTGGCGCCGGCCGCGCTGGTGGTGGTCGAGGCCGAGGCAGAAAATCTGCTTTGGGCGGCCGAGGAGGCGCTGCGCAGCCCGGCACCGGCGGCGGTGATCGTGCTGGGCACGGTGCCGACGCTGACCGCCTGGCGGCGGCTGCAACTGGCGGCCGAGGCATCGGCGGGGCTTGGCCTGCTGCTGGGGCCGGACCAGGCGGTGCCGCGCCCGTCGGCGGCATGCACGCGCTGGCGCGTGGCCGCCGCCCCTGGCGGCGACGGGCCCGCGCATGCGCTGGCGCCGCCGCGCTGGCGGCTCGACCTGCTGCGCGCCCGCGGCGGCCGGCCGGCATCCTGGCTGGCCGACTGGGATGGCGCGGCGCTTGCCGTGCCGGAGCGGCATCTGAACGGCAGGGCGGCATGAGAAGGCGCCGCTTCCTCGCGCTTCATCTGCCCTGCCTCTCCACCGACCGGCTGGCGCGGCTCGAACCCGCCTTGCGCGACCGCCCGCTTGCCGTCTGGGCCGGGCATGCCGGCCGCCGCACCCTGGTTGCGGTGAATGCTGAGGTAGCCCGCCAGCTTGGGGTCGACCTGCCGGGCGGCCTGCCGCTGGCCGACGCCATCGCGATGTGCCCCGGGCTGGTGACGCGCGCTGCCGACCCCGCCGCCGATGCCCTGCTGCTGGCCCGGCTCGCGCGCTGGGCGGTGCGCTACACCCCGCTGGTCGCGCCCGCCGGCGACGAGGCGCTGGTGCTGGATATTTCCGGCTGCACGCATCTGTTCGGTGGCGAGGCGGCGCTGCTGGCCGATGCGGCGCGGCGGCTGGCGCGCTTCGGGCTTTCGGCGGGCGCGGCGATCGCCGGCACCGCGGCCGCTTCGCTGGCGCTGGCGCGCGCCGGCCGGCACGGCGCGATCGTCGCCGCCGGCGAGGAGCTGGCCGCACTCGCACCACTGCCGCTGGCCGCCCTGGAGATCAACGAGACGCTGCGCGCGCGGCTGGAGAAATTCGGCATCACCGACATCGCCACGCTGGCCGGGCTGCCGCGCGCGGCCCTCGCCCGCCGCGCCGGCGGTGCGGCACTGGCCGCGCTCGACCTGGCGCTGGGAAGGGCGGCCGCGCCGCTCGGCCCGCTCGCCCCGCCCGCCGGGTTCGCCGCCACGCTGGAGTTCGCCGAGCCGATCCTGACGCCCGAGGCGATCAGGGCAGCGCTTGCGCGGCTGCTGGATGAGCTGTGCGCGCGGCTGGCCGAAGCCGGGCGTGGCGCGCGCCGGCTCTCGCTTTCCTGCCATCGGCTGGATCGGGACGTGCAGCGCATCGGCATCGGCACCAGCCTTTCCGTGCGCGATCCGCGCCACCTGGAGCGCCTGTTCCGCGACCGGCTGGAGCGGCTGGCGCCCGGCTTCGGCATCGAGCGCATGGTGCTGGCCGCCGATGTCAGCGAGCCGCTGGAGGCGGTGCAGTCGGCGTTCGATGCCGGCCTCGTGCTGCGTGCCGGGCGCCGTGCCGAACTCGGCCGGCTGGTCGACCGGCTGCGCGGCCGGCTGGGGCCACGCGCGGTGCATGGCCTGGCACTCGCGGCAAGCCATGTCCCCGAGCGCGCGGTGGTGCCGGTCGAGCCGTTCTCGCCCATGCCTTCGCGGGGGGCGGGTACCTCCCCGGGTCCGATGCGGCGCCCGGTGCGGCTGTTCGAGCCGCCCGAGCCGGTCAGCGTGCTGTCGCTGCTGCCCGATGGCCCGCCGCGCCGCCTGTGCTGGCGCAACCGCGTGATCGGCATCGCGCGCGCCGAGGGGCCGGAGCGCATCGCCGCCGAATGGTGGCGCGAGCCGGATCGGCCCGCGCGCGACTACTGGCGGGTGGAGGCGGAGGGCGGCGGGCGGCTGTGGCTCTACCGCACCGACCCCGCCGCCTGGTTCCTGCACGGGCTGTTCGCGTGATGCAGGCGGTTGGCGAACTGATGGCGATGTCGAACTTCTCGTTCCGCGAAGGCGCATCGCACGCCGAGGAGCTGGTGGTCACCGCCAGGGCGCTCGGCCTGTCGGCGCTTGCCGTCACCGACCGCAACAGCGTGGCCGGCGTGGTGCGCGGGCACCTGGCGGCGAAGGCGCATGGCCTGCGCTTCGTGCCGGGGGCGCGGATCGACCTGGCGGACGGGTTCTCCTGCCTGTGCTGGCCCACCGACCGCGCTGCCTGGGGGCGGCTTTCCACGCTGCTGTCGCTCGGCCGGATGCGCGCACCGAAGGGCGAGTGCCACCTTGCGCGGGAGGATCTTCTTGCGCATGCCGAGGGGCAGGTGCTGGCGCTGCTGGCGCCCGGTCCGCCGGGCATGGGGGCGGCCCCCGATCCCGCCGCCTTCGCCGCCCGCCTGCGTGCCGACACGGAAGCCCTGCGCGGGCGCACCCCTTTGCCGCTGCATCTGGCGATCGCCTGCCTCCATCGCGGCGATGACCAGGCGCGGCTCGACCGGTTCGCGACGCTGGGCGCGCCGCTGCTGGCGGTGGGCGACGTGCGCTTCCACGCGCCGGCGCGCCGCCCGCTGGCCGACGTGCTGAGCGCGATCCGGCTGGGCTGCGCCATCGAGGAGATCGGCCTCGCCGCCGAGGCGAATGCCGAACGCCACCTGAAGTCTCCCGCGGAGACCGAAAGACTGTTCGCGCGCCACCCGGATGCGATCGCGGCACAGGCCCGCATCGTCGATGCCTGCCGCTTCAGCCTCGACCAGCTGCGCTACGAATACCCCGATGAGATACTGGCTCCCGGCCAGACCGCGCAGGGGCGGCTTTCGGCACTGGTCGCCGAAGGTGCCGCCGAACGCTATCCCGGCGGCGTGCCGGAGGATGTGCAGGCAAGGCTCGCCCACGAGCTGGGGCTGATCGCCGAGCTCGGCTACGCACCCTATTTCCTGACCGTGCGCGACATCGTGCGGTTCGCGCGCGAGCAGGGCATCCTGTGCCAGGGGCGGGGGTCGGCGGCGAACTCGGCCGTCTGCTATGTGCTGGGCATCACCGCGGTCGATCCCTCGAAGCACGACCTGCTGTTCGAGCGGTTCGTCTCCGCCGCCCGGCGCGAACCGCCCGACATCGACGTCGATTTCGAGCACGAACGGCGCGAGGAGGTGATCCAGCACATCTACGACCGTTACGGGCGCGATCGCGCCGGGCTCGCCGCCAGCGTCATCCACTGGCGTGCCCGCAGCGCCATCCGCGAGGTGGGGAAGGTGTTCGGCCTGTCCGCCGACACGCTGGGCCGCATCGCCGAAACCACCTGGGGGCCTGGGCGCGACGGCGATCTGGCCGGGCAGGCCCGCGCCGCCGGCCTCGACCCCGGCGAGACACGGATGGCGATGGTGATCGCGCTCGCCGACCAGCTGGCCGGCTTCCCGCGCCACCTGGGCCAGCATGTCGGCGGCTTCGTCATCACGCGGGGGAAGCTCACCGGGCTCTGTCCTGTCGCCAACGCCGCGATGGCGGATCGCACCACCATCGAATGGGACAAGGACGACATCGACGCGCTGGGGATCCTGAAGGTCGATGTGCTGGCGCTCGGCATGCTGAGCGCGATCCGGAAGTGCT
>JADYYZ010000072.1 GCA_020853405.1 Acetobacteraceae bacterium | reverse complement strand
GCCGATGGCCTCGAAGATGGTGGGGATCCGGCTCTCCCGCGGCCAGCGCGTGCGGCTGGAAACCCCGGGCGGCGGCGGCTGGGGCGATCCCGCGCAGCGGTCGCCGGAGCTTCGCGCGCGCGATCTCGCCCTCGGCTACGTGCGATGAGCGGTACCGCAGCGCCCGCCCCGCCTTGGCTCATCGCCGGCGTCGATGTCGGCGGCACCTTCACCGACGTCTTCTTCCTGGACGAGGCGGCCGGCCGCGCGGGCGTTGCCAAGGTGCCCTCGACCCGGCCCGACCAGTCGGCGGGCTTTCTTGCCGGCCTCCGCGCCGGCGCGCCCGAGCTCGCCGCACTGGCGACCGTCGTGCACGGGACCACCGTCGGCACCAACGCGCTGCTGGAACGCAAGGGCGCGCGCACCGGCTTCATCACCACCGAAGGCTTCCGCGACGTGCTGGAGATGCGAAGGCGCGACCGCCCCGCGACCTGGGGCCTGCGTGGCAATTTCGACCCCCCGGTGCCGCGCGACCTCCGCCTGGAGGTGCCCGAGCGCACCTTGGCCGATGGCAGCATCCGCGTCGCGATCGATCCCGATGCCGTGCGACGTGCCGCGCGGACGCTGCTGGAGCGGGGCGCACAGAGCGTCTGCATCGCCTTCATCAACAGCTACGCCAACCCCGCCAACGAGCTGCGGGCGGCGGCGGCGGTTCGGGCGCTGTGGCCCAACCCCTATGTCGTCGCCAGCGCGGAAATCCTGCCCGAGATGCGCGAGTTCGAGCGCGCCAGCACCGCGAGCCTCAACGCCTATCTGCAGCCGGTCGTCGCGCATTATCTCGGCCGGCTGGAGCAGGCGCTGGCCGCCGGGCGCTTCGCCGGAGAGGTGCTGATCGTGCAGTCGAACGGCGGCGTCATGGACCTTGCCGCGGCGCGGGCGCTGCCGATCCGCACCGCGCTGTCGGGGCCGGCCGCCGGCGTGATCGCCGCCGCCGCGATCGCTTCCAGCGCGGGCCACGCCAACGTCATCACCGGTGATATCGGTGGCACCAGTTTCGATGTCGCCCTGGTCTCCGGCGGCAGGGCGGCGCTGGCCGCAGAGGCCAGTATCGGATTCGGCCTCGTGATCCGAAGCCCGATGGTCGAGATCACCACGATCGGCGCCGGCGGCGGCTCGATCGCCGGCGTCGATCGGGCCGGGCTGCTGCATGTCGGCCCCGAGAGCGCCGGCAGCGATCCGGGGCCTGCCTGCTACGGCCAGGGCGGGGCGCGCCCGACCGTGACCGATGCCAATGTACTGCTCGGCCGCATCGACGCCGAACGCCCGATCGGGGCACTTGCCGCGCTCGATGTCGCTGCCGCCGGGCGCGCGATCGGCGAGCATGTCGCCGGCCCGCTCGGGATCGATGTACTGGACGCTGCCGAGGCGATCCTGCGGGTGGCGAACGCCCGGATGGCCGGCGCGATCCGCCTGGTGTCGATCGAGCGCGGCCACGATCCGAAGCGCTTTGCGCTGATGCCCTTCGGCGGCGCCGGCGCGCTGCATGCCGGCGCCTTGATGCTGGAAACCGGGCTCGCGCGTGCCCTGGTGCCGCGCTATCCGGGTGTGACCAGCGCGCTCGGCTGCGTGATCGCCGACATGCGCCACGATTTCGTGCTGACGCTGAACCGCCCGCTCGACGGGCTCGACGAGGCGATGCTGGCGGCCGAGGCGGCGCGCATGGCAGGGCGCGGCGCGGCACTGCTCGATCGTGCCCGCGTGCGCTTCGAGGGGCGCGCGATCGAGCTCCTGCTCGACATGTCCTATGTCGGCCAGACGCACACGGTTGCCGTGCCGCTGGCCGAAGGCAGCGCGATCGGCCGCGCCGCCATCCGGGCCGCGTTCGATGCTGCCTACCAGGGCGCGTTCGGCCGCACGCTTTCGGCCGTGCCGGTGCGCGTGCTGAACCTCCGGGTTGCCGTCACCGGCCGGCGGCCGCGGTTCGATCCGATGCTGCTTGCCCCCGGCGCCGGGCTTACGGTCGGGGCGGCCCGGCGCACGGCGCGGCGGGTGCGCGCGGGCGGGGCCTGGCACCAGGCCGAGGTATATGACCGGCTGCTGCTGCCGCCGGGCGCGCGCATCCTCGGCCCGGCGGTGCTGGAACAGCCCGACACCACGATCTTCGTCGATCCCGGCCTCGCCGCCAGCACCGACCGGCTTGGCAATGTGCTGCTGGAGCGTGCCTGATGGTCATCGGTCAGCCTGCCGCCACCGCGCTGCTGCTGTGCGACCTGCAGAACGACTTCATGCACCCCGGGGGCGCCTATGGCAGGGCCGGCCTCGGGGCCGCGGAGATCGCCGCGCTGCCGGCCCGGCTCGCGCCGCTTGCCGCCCGGCTGCGTGCCCGCGGCGGGCTTTCGATCGGCACAATGTTCACGCTGGTTCCGGGCCGCGGCGGGGCGCCGATCATCGCGCCGCATCTGAGGCAGCTGCGCCCGTTCCTGGCCGCGGGCGATTTCGCGCCGGGCGCCTGGGGGCAGGCCATCATCGACGAGCTCCAGCCGCTCGACGGCGCGGTCGAGAAGCTCGCCTATTCGGCGTTCTGGAACACGCGGCTGGAATGGCTGCTCGGCCGGCTCGGCATCGGGCATCTGCTGGTCGCCGGCATCGTCACCAATGGCGGCGTGGCCAGCACGCTGCGGGATGCGCATGTGCGCGGCTTCCACTGCACCCTGCTGTCGGACGGCTGCGCTGCGTTCCGGCCTTCGGTGCATGACGAGACCGTCGCCTCGCTCCGGCACCTGGTGGCGGTTGCGACCTGCGCCGAGGCGATGGCGGCGCTGGCATGAGCGGCGCGCTTGCCGGCAGGGTCGCGCTGGTCACGGGCGCCGGATCGGGGATCGGGCGCGCCATCGTCGAGGCGTTCCTGGGTGCCGGCGCCCGGGTGGTCGGCATGGACCTTGGCCCGCAGGCACCGCTGGAGGGCCTGGTCGCGGTCGCCGGCGATGTCACGCAGCCCGACCAGTGCAGGGCAGCGGTTGCGGCGGCGGTGGGTGGTTTCGGGGGCCTGCACGTACTTGTGAACAACGCCGCGGCACCCCCCGCCTACGGCACGGTGGTCGAGTTCGACCTTGCCGCCTGGGAGCGCGTGCTTGCGGTGAACCTGACCGGGGCGATGCTGACGAGCCGGTTCGCGGTGCCCGCGATCGCCGCTTGCGGCGGCGGCAGCATCATCCATGTCGCAAGCCAGCTGGGGCGTGTCGGCACCGCGCGCAACCCGGCCTATTGCGCAACCAAGGGGGCACTGATCCAGCTCGCCAAGGTGATGGCGATCGACCACGCCGCCCAGAATATCCGGGTCAACACGCTCTCGCCCGGCGCGGTCGGCACCGAACGCATCTTCCGCCAGCACGCCGTGCGCGAGGAGGCAGAGCGGCTGCGTGGCCCGGCGCACGTGCTGGGGCGCATGGCAAGGCCCGATGAGATCGCATCCGCCGCCCTGTTCCTGGCGGGCGAGGCCAGCTCCTTCATGACCGGGGCGGATCTGCTGGTGGATGGCGGCTACACGGCGTGGTAGCGGGCGGGCGGGGGGAGCGCGCCCATGCCCGCTTCCCTTGGCTGCCCAGCCCTGCTAAGGG
>JADYYZ010000071.1 GCA_020853405.1 Acetobacteraceae bacterium | reverse complement strand
TTCGGCATCGCCCCGATGGGGGCGAGCGCGCTGATGGCCTATCGCGGCGACATCGTGCTGGCGCGCGCCGCGGAGGCCGCCGGCATTCCCGCGATCATGAGCGCCACATCGCTGATCCGCATGGAGGAGGTGGTGGCCGAAGCGCCCGCCACCTGGTTCCAGGCCTACCTTCCGGGCGAGAACGGGCGGATCGAGGCGCTGGTCGATCGGGTCGCCGCGGCGGGGTTCGAGACCTTCGTGCTGACCGTCGACCTGCCGATTCCAGGCAACCGCGAAAACAACGTGCGCGCGGGCTTCAGCCTGCCGGTGAAGCCTTCGCCGCAGCTGGTCTGGCAGGGCCTCACGCATCCAGGCTGGCTTCTGGGCACGGCGCTGCGCACCCTCGGCCGGCACGGCATGCCGCATTTCGAGAACATGGATGCCGGGCGCGGCCCGCCGATCCTGTCGCGCGACCTGGTGCGCGCGGTCGGCCGCCGCGACGGGCTGGCGTGGGAGCACCTGCGGCTGATCCGCAAACGCTGGAAAGGCGCGCTGGTGGTCAAGGGCATTCTCTCCCCCGCCGACGCGCCGCGCGCGCGCGAAGCCGGCGCCGATGGTATCATCGTCTCGAACCATGGCGGGCGGCAGTTGGATGGCTCGGTCGCGCCACTGCGCGTGCTGGCGGAGATCGTCGCCGCCGCCGGCGGCATGCGGGTGATGCTGGATGGCGGCGTGCGGCGCGGATCGGACGTGCTGAAGGCGCTGCTGCTGGGCGCCGATTTCGTCTTTGTCGGCCGGCCCTTCCTGTATGCGGCCGCGGTCGGCGGCGACCAGGGCGTCGCCAAGGCGGCCGACCTGCTGGTCTCGGAGATCGACCGCAACATGGGCCTGCTGGGCGTGCGCTCGCTCGACGAGCTGCGCCCGGAAATGGCGCGGCGGATTTCCGGATGACCGGCTCCACGCCTGCGCCGGACCGGCCGCAGAAATACTTCACCGTCGGCTGGGACACGTTGCAGCGCGACGCCCGGGCGCTGGCCTGGCGGCTCGCCGCCATGGCGCCGTTCAAGGGCATCGTCGCGATCACCAAGGGCGGCCTGATCCCGGCCGCGATCGTCGCCCGCGAGCTCGACTGCCGGGTGATCGAGACGGTCAGCATCGCCACCTACGACGAGTTCACCCCTGGCCAGCCGAGGGTACTGAAGCCGCCCGCCGCAGCCGGCGACGGCGCGGGCTGGCTGATCGTCGATGACCTGGTCGATACCGGCACCACCGGGCGCGTGGTGCGGGCATTGCTGCCGGCGGCGCACTTCGCCACCGTCTACGCCAAGCCGGCGGGGCGGCCGATCGTCGACAGTTTCATCACCGAGGTCAGCCAGGACACCTGGATCCTGTTCCCGTGGGACACCGAACTGCAGTTCGCGCAGCCGATCGTGAAGGCGCGCGCCGCCGGAGCGGCCGGGCATGGCTGAACTGATCCCGCCCTCGACCAGGCTGCCGCCCGAACTCGACCTGGTGCGCCAGTCGGTGTTCCGCCTGGTGCGCGACGAGATCCTGCCGGCGATCGGCCGGCTGGAACGCGAGGGCACTTTCCCGCGCGCGCTGATCGCGCGGATGGGCGCCGCCGGGTGCTTCGGCGCCACCTTCCCCGAGGCGGTCGGCGGCAGCGACCTGGGCTTCGCCGCGGTCGCCGTGATCGCCGAGGAGATTTCGCGCACCCGCCCCGATTTCGGCTACTGCATGAACCTGCAGGCCATGACCTGCCCCTTCACCATCCTGAACTGGGGCACGGCGGACCAGATCGCCCGCTTCGTGCCCGACCTGATCGCGGGGCGGAAGATCGGCATGTTCGGCCTGACCGAGCCGGGCGGCGGGTCGGACCCGGCGGGTGCGATGCGCAGCACCGCGCGGCGCGACGGCGATAGCTACCGCCTCAACGGATCGAAGCAGTGGATCACGTTCGCCCACGAGGCGGATACCGGCGTGCTGTTCGCCAGGACCGATGCCGCGGCCGGCGCGCGCGGCATCACCGCCTTCATCATCCAGCCGAAGGAATCTCCCGGCTATCACGCGCGGCCGATCGCGATGCGGAATCTCTCGCCGATTCTCGCCAGCTGCACGGTGTCGCTGGACGATTTCGTGGTGCCGGACGCGAACCGCCTCGGGGCCGAGGGAGAAGGCTTCCGCATCGCGCTCAACGCGCTGGAGTTCGGGCGGCTGACCGTCGCTTCGCGCCAGGTGGGGCTCGCGCAGGCGTGCCTTGAGCACGGCATCGCCTATGCGCGCGAGCGCGAGGTCGGCGGCCGGCCGATCGGCCGCTACCAGCTGGTGCAGGGGCTGATCGCCGACCTTGCGGTCGAGGTGCACGCCGCGCGGCTGCTGGTGGCGGAACTGGCAGCGACCATGGACGCGGGCGAACCGGCCAACCGCATCGCCAGCCACGCGAAATATTTCGCCTCGCGCACCGCGAAGAACGCAGCGTCGGCCGCCCGCGAGATCTTCGCCGGCTACGCGCTGGCCGACGAATACCCGATCAGTTTCCTTGCCGGCTTCATCGACATGCTCGCGGTCGGCGAAGGCACGGCAAACGTGCAGCGGGTGCTGATCGCCGAGGATGCGCTGGGCTTCAAGGATGCCAACCGCGCGAGCCTGCCCGCGCGGAAATTCAGGAACGGAGCCGCCTGATGCCCGGCCTGTGGCTGGATGAGATGTTCGAGGGCCAGGTCTTCGACCACCCGATCCGCCGCACCATCACCGAGGCGGACAACGTGCTGTTCTGCGCCATGACCATGAACCCGGCGGCGATCCATCTCGACCATGCCTACGCCGCCGGCACCGAGTTCAGGAAGCCGATCGTCAACAGCCTGCTGACGCTCGGGCTGATGATCGGCATTTCCGTGCACGACACCACGCTCGGCACCACGGTCGCCAACCTCGGCATGGAGGACGTGACCTTCCCCGCGCCGGTGTTCCATGGCGATACCATCCGGGTTCGCACCACGGTGCGCAGCGTGCGCCCATCGAAGTCGCGCCCTGGCCAGGGCGTGGTGACGTTCCGCCACGAGGCGTTCGTGGTGAAGCAAGCGGGGCAGGCCGACGTGCTGGTGGCGGGCTGCAAGCGGGCCGCCCTGATGCTGGCGCGAAAACCATGAGCGGGCTCCGCAGTTTCCTGTTCGTGCCCGCCGATTCCGAGCGCAAGCTCGCAAGAGCCGCCGAGGCCGAGGCCGACGTGCTGCTGCTCGACCTCGAGGACTCGGTCGGCGCCGAGCGCAAGAAGGCGGCGCGCGCCATGGCCGCCGACTGGCTGCGGAGCGCGGCCCGCCCGTCTGCCTTCGTGCGGGTGAACGCGTTCGATACCGGCCTCACCTTCCTCGACCTCGCGGCCGTGATGCCGGCGCGGCCGGACGGGATCATGCTGCCGAAATGCGCAGGCGCCGCCGATGTGGCGCGCCTGGCCGCGGCACTCGATGCGCTGGAGGCGCGCGAGGCGATCGCACCCGGCGGCACCCGCATCATGCCGATCGCGACCGAGACCGCCGGCGCCCTGTTCACGCTCGGCCAGTATGCCGGGGCCTCGCCGCGGCTCGTCGCGCTGACCTGGGGGGCGGAGGATCTCGCGGCGGTGGTGGGGGCGCGGGCGAACAAGCACAGAGGCCGGTTCGACGACCTGTTCCGCCTGGCCCGCGCGCTCTGCCTCGCCGGCGCGGCCGCGGCCGATGTCGCCGCGATCGACACCGTCTATCCCGATTTCCGCGACGGGACGGGCTTCGCGCGCGAATGCGCCGATGCCCGCCGCATGGGCTTCACCGGCAAGATGGCGATCCACCCCGGCCAGGTCAGCGCCATCAACGACGCCTTCACGCCGAGCGTCGAGGAGCGCGAGCACGCCCAGGCGATCGTCGATGCCTTCGCCGCCAGTCCCGGCGCCGGCGTGGTCTCGCTGCACGGCCGGATGGTGGATCGTCCGCACCTGATCGCGGCGAGGCGGCTGCTCGGCCTCAGCTGAGCGCCCGCACCCCGCCTTCCGCGCGCGCCGCCGCCTCTGCCCAGCCGCGCGGCGTGTTGGCGATGTCGGCGCAGGAGAGCGGCGCCCCGAGGCGCACCCGGACCCGCCCGGGCCGCGGCCAGCGCCGCTCTGGCGGCCAGGCCTGGAAGGCGCCCTCGATGAAGGCGGGCACCACGGGCACCGCCGTTCCGCAGACCAGCGCGCCAAGCCCCGGCTGGAACGTGCCCATCGCGCCGTCGCGCGTTCGCGTGCCTTCCGGGAACAGCACGTAGACCAGGCCATCCTCGAGAATCCGCGCGCGCAGGCTTGCCAGCGCGTGCCGGCCGGTGTGGCCGCGCCAGACCGGCAGCGCCGACAGCGCATAGGCCGAGAACGCGGCCGCCGCGGTGTTGCCGAAGAAGAGCTCGCCGGCCGCCAGCGCATGCGCCCGCCGCGCGGCCGGACCCCGCAGGCTTGCCATCAGCACCAGCGCATCGAGGTGGCTTGCATGGTTGGCCACCAGCACGAACGGCGGCGGCGGCAGGTGTTCCAGGCCCTGCACCGAAAGACCGTGCGCGAGGCGCAGATAGAGCCGCACCAGCCGTCGCCAGGCAGCCTGAAGCGCAAGCCCGACCAGGCCGGGTTCGCGCATCAGGCTTTTCAGCCGCGCCTCGGGCGACAGGCCAAGGTCGCGTGCGGGGCGCAGATGGAAATCCATGGCGTCAGCCGGTGATCAGCCGCGCCGGCTGGCCGATGCCGAAGCCGACGAAATACTGGATGAAGTGGAAGGCGGCGGGTGCCACCAGCAGCAGCGAATTGAACCGGTCCAGCACGCCGCCATGGCCGGGCAGTGCCGCACCGATGTCCTTGATGCCGAGGTCGCGCTTGATCGATGACAGCACGAGGTCGCCCGCCTGCGCCGCCAGCCCGACCAGCAGCCCCAGCAGCACGAGCCAGTGCACCCGGTCGAGCCCCGTGCCGGCGAAGGTGACCGAGGACAGCAGGGCCACCACCGCCATCGTCGTCAGCAGCGCGCCGAGCGCCCCCGATCGCGTCTTGCCCGGGCTGGTCACGGGGATCAGTTTCGCCCCCCCGATCAGCTTGCCGAAGGTGAAGGCGGCGACATCGGAAAGGGCGACCGTCAGCAGCAGCATCAGCACGATGGGGCGGTAATCCGGCGCGTTCGCCATGAAGCCCAGATGCGCAAGGCCGAAGCCGAACAGCATGAACCCGGCCAGCGCCAGCGCGGTGCGCTGGATGTAGCCGGCGGGACGGTCCTGCGGGATGGTCGCCACCATGATCACGCACGCGGAGAGCGACGGCAGCGCGACGAACAACCCGTACCAGTTGTCCAGCGCGGCGAAATTCTGCAGCAGGATGCCGAGCACGAGCACGGCGGAGAGCAGCCGTTCGCGGAAGGCGCCGGTGGCGCGCGCGAATTCCCGCCAGCACAGCAGGGAAAGGATGCTCACGGCGGCGATCGTCGGGATGCGCCCGGCCAGCACGGGGGCGATCATCAGCGGCAGCAGCCAGCACCAGGAGAACAGCCGCAGCCACAGTTCGCGGCGCAGTTCCGGCGTGCCGCGCCCGAGCAGCGACAGTGCCCCGATCGCGGCCGCGGCCAGCGCCAGCACGGCGGCCACCGCAACCACGATGCCCAGCGTGACCGGGTGCGCGAAGGCGGCGGTCATCCCAGGCGCCCCGCGATCCCCGCCAGCCGCCGCAGCGCCGTCAGCAGCGATCCGGCCAGGATCAGCCACAGCACGATCGCGGGCAGCGGCACGGTCCAGCCGGCCGGCAGCAAGCCGCAGGCAAGGGCAGTGACGGTGACGATGAACATCCGCTGCTGCTTGGCCATCGGCCCCCGGAAATCGCTGCCGGCGCCGGCACCCTTGCCGAGGGCGCGGACATAGGCGGTGGCCATCGCCGCGAGGGCGGCGCCAAGGCCCAGCGCCAGGTCGCCGGCGGCCCAGCCAAGGCCGATCAGGGCGGCGCTGTCGCTGACCCGGTCGGGCACCTCGTTCCAGAGCTCGCCCTGGGGGCTCGCGGCATTGCGGGCCACCGCGACCATCCCGTCCAGCATGTTCGCAAGCAGCCGGAGCTGCACGCAGAGCGCGCCTGCAAGCCAGGCCCAGGCGCCCTCTCCTGGCGCCAGCGCGAGCGAAAGCCCGGCGAGCAGGCCGAACACCATGCCGGCGGCCGAGATCGCATCGGCCGGCACGCCACGCCCGGCAAGCCAGGCGGCGGCCGCGCGCGCGGGCGCGGTCTCGCGCGCCGCGATCGGGCGCCGCTCGCCGATGCCGCCCATCGCCCTATGCCGCCGGGAACGGCGCTGCCGGTTGCGCGACCCCCACCACCGGCAGGCTCAGCGGCGCGGCGTGATCACGGTCGGCTGGTCGCCCGCCCCGATCACCGGGTTGCCGCCGAGCGGGTCGGGGCCGTACCGGTTCGGCCCCGCCGTTCCCTTGATGAAGCCGCAGATCACCAGCAGCGCCAGGGCCGCGACGCCGACGATCAGCCCGACCAGCCACAGCAGCTGCATCAGCGTGAAACTGAAGATGCCGTTGACGGTAAGGACGATGGTGAGCACGCCCAGCAGCTGATAGCCGAAGATCAGCGCGACGAAACCGATCGCGAACCAGTCGCTGAGATTGTGGTCGTGCAGCCGCTTGATGTTGCCGGCCAGCGCCGGCCACAGCAGCACAAGCCCGGCCAGGAAGGTCAGCAGCGAACGGATCACGATCGCCATGATATGGCCGGTGATCGGGGCCAGGATCATGCCCAGGACGACGCCGACGATGGCGATGCCGATCTGCAGCAGCACCAGCAGCAGGACATAGTGGAGCCACCAGGTCTGGCGGGATATGCGCCCGCGGAAACTCAGCCATTGATCAAGGCGGAATCTCGCGATTTCCTGGTTGATGTCGATCGCCATCGTCGAAACCCCCGCCGGTTACGCCGCTGCCCAGACCACGCCAGCATAACCGCCCAGGCCCGCCAAGCCCATAGGCGATGGCCGGCGCCCCGCTACACGTCGGGCGTGGCCGGCAGTTCGCGCCGCGCCAGCACCTTGTCGATGCGCCTGCCGTCCATGTCGACCACCTCGAACCACCAGCCGCCGTGCGAGATGCCCTCGCCTTCGCGCGGCAGGCGGCGGAACAGGTGCAGCAGCAGGCCAGCCAGCGTGTGGTAGTCGCCCTCGTCCGGCAGCAGGGCGAGGCCGAGCTCCTGCTTCACCTCGTCGGCCGGCAGCATGCCGTCCAGCAGCAGGCTGCCATCCTCGCGCCGCACCACATCCGGGGTGGCATCGGCGGTGCCCTCGTGCAGCTCGCCGACGATCGCCTCCAGCAGGTCGGCCGCGGTCACGATGCCTTCGAACGTGCCATATTCATCGACCACCAGCGCCATGCCGAGCCGGTCGTTGCGCAACCGATCGAGTGCGGCCAGCCCGCTCATCGCGTCGGGCAGCACCAGCGGCGTGCGGATGGCACGGCGGATGTTCAGCTTCTCGCCGTCCAGCATCATGTTCAGAAGGTCCTTGGCCTGCACGATCCCGAGCACGTTGTCGATGGTCTGGTCGGCCACCACGAAGCGGCTGAGCGGGCTTGCCTTCAGCCGGGCGGAGATCGCCTGGGCGCTGTCGTTGCGGTCGATCCAGGCGACCTCGGTGCGCGGCGTCATCAGCGCCCGCACCGGCCGGTCGGCCAGCCGCAGCACGCGCTGGATCATGCGGCCTTCCGACTCGGCGATGGCGCCGGCGGCGGCACCTTCCTGGACGATCGCGCGCACCTCCTCCTCGGTCACGCGGGCTGCCGGCGGGCCGGCGCCGAACAGCCGCAGCACCAGCCGGGAACTGGCGCGCAGCAGCCAGATCACCGGCAGCGCCACGCGCGACAGCGCATCCATGAACGGCGCCACCAGCGCCGCCAGCCGCTCCGGGTTGCGCAGCGCCAGCTGCTTGGGCACGAGCTCCCCCAGGATCAGCGACAGATAGGTCGTCGCCATCACCACCAGGGCGAAGGCAAGCGTCTCGCCATGCGGCGCGACGGCGGGGAAGCCGGCAAGCCAGCCGGCAAGCGGCCCGGCCAGCGAGGCGCCGGAATAGGCGCCCGCCAGCACGCCGACCAGGGTGATTCCGACCTGCACGGTGGGCAGGAAGCGGTCGGGCTCGGCCGCCAGCGCCACCGCCGCGCGCGCGCCCGGCACCGCCTTGCGCAGCATCGCTTCCAGCCGGGGGCGGCGGGCCGAGACCAGCGCCAGTTCGCTCATCGCGAACAGGCCGTTCAGCACCACCAGGAACAGGATGATCACGATCTCGAAGCCGATGCCCATGGGGGCGGAGTTTCCTTTGCGCGGTTGGCGGACCAGCATAGCCGGTCGGGCACGGCGATGCAGGGCGGGCCGGGGATGATCCGATCAACGCCGCTGCCGCGGGAGGAGAAATGCTGCGCAATCAACCCCTTCCACCACTCGGCAGAGGGCTGTGCCTGGTCGCGGCGCTGCCCTTCGTTGCCGGCGCGCTGATCGTCTTCCTGACCGAGGGCTGGCCACGCAACCTCGCGCTGATGGTGCTGGCGGGCTATGGCGGGGTGATCCTGTCGTTCCTGGGAGCCGTGCACTGGGGCTTCGCGATGGCAGCGGCCGAGCCGGCGGCGGAGAAGGCGCGGCTGATCGGCGGCGTGCTGCCGGCGCTTCTGGCCTGGCCGTGCGTGACGGCGGCACCGCCGAGCCTTTCCTGCCTGGCCCTGGCGGGCGGCATGGCGCTTGTGCTTGCCGCCGAGGAGATCGCGCTTCGCCGCGGCTGGACGCCGCTCGCCTACCAGCGCAAGCGGCGGCTGCTCGCCCTGCTTGCCTGCCCGAGCCTGGTTGCCGCCGCGGTCGCGGCGATCGGCTGAGCGACGCCGCCCGCCGGCCGCTCAGCTGCCATAGAGGCCGCCGACCTCCCAGCCGCGCGAGGCGCACCAGTCGAGCGAGCTGGAATCGAGGAACACCCGCAGTGCCGCCTCGTCTGCCTTGCCCCAGCTGGTGTGGAACGACAGCGTCTTCTTGCCCGGCAGCATCTCCGTGTCCTTGCCCTTGGGCTTCTTGTCGGTGGTCAGCGTGACCTCGCGGTTGCGGGTCATGTGCGTCTCGAACGGCCCGGCCCGGCCCCATTCGGCAAGCGTGATCCGGAACTTGTCGCCGGAAAGCGGCGTGATCGACTGCACCAGGGCGATGTGGCGCCAGTGGCTGTTGCCGACGCCGCCGACGCTTGCGGTGAAAGTCGCGAGCACCGTGCCCTGGCGGATGTCCTTGGCCTCGGCGATCGGCGGCAGCTGCACGATGTCCTTGGTCACCAGCACGTCCTTGGTGGCACCGCCCGGCGTGCCCTTGCCGTAGCCGTGCGCATAGGCCGAGATCGAGGTCGAGGGCGACACGCCGAGCCAGTTGCCGACGAAGGCGTTGCAGTCGAGCCCGAACTGCTCGGCGCCATAATCGGCTGCCTTCGCTGCCTTGCAGCGCCCGGTCAGCACGGCAAGGCGCAGGCCATCGGCGAACTCGTCGGGGCTTGCGCGGCCGCCGAAGGCACGGCGGATCGCTCCCTCGGTCCAGGGTTCGTTCGGGTCGATCAGTTTCTCGCCCTTGATGTAGAAGGGCTGGGTCTGCTTGATCAGGTCACTGACCGACCAGAATTTCGAGCCGAAATAGCGGCCGGCGATGATGCCGCAGATCTTGCCCCATTCGGTCTTGCCCTTCTCGTCCATGCCGCTGATGTAGCGGGTGATGTCGATGCTGGCGTTGATGCCGAGCTTGCTGTCCACCACGCTGATCGGGTGGAAGCGGCGCAGATAATCCTCGGGCGACATGAGGTGGTTCCGTGGGTCGGCGCGCCGCCGGCCCCCACGCCGGGCGACAGCATCGGCGCAGTCTATCGCGGATCGTTGCGATACCCAAGCAACCTGCGCTCGATCGGCGCCCCCTACCCTTGCCCTTCCATCCGCCCCATCTTCGGGCGCATGCTACCCGCGATCACCCCCGCGATCACCCCCGCGATCACCCCCGCAATCACCATCGTCGGCGCCGGGCTTGCCGGCAGCGAGGCCAGCTTCCAGGCAGCCCGGGCGGGCGCGCGCGTGCGTCTGGTCGAGATGCGGCCCGCGCACATGACCGAGGCGCACCGCACCGGCCAGGCCGCCGAACTGGTCTGCTCGAACAGTTTCCGCAGCGACGAGATGTTCGCCTCCGCCGTCGGGCTGCTGCACGAGGAGATGCGCCGGGCCGGCTCGCTGATCCTGGCCGCGGCGGATGCGCACCGGGTGCCCGCGGGGGCCGCGCTCGCGGTCGACCGCGAAGGCTTCGCGGCCGCGGTCACCGCCGCGCTGGATGACGCGCCGAACATTTCCCGCGAGACGGCGCTGGTGCAAGCGCTGCCCGCGGCGGGCGAGACGATCATCGCCACCGGCCCGCTCACCGCCGCCCCGCTGGCCGAGGCGATCCGCCGCCTGACCGGCGAGGACTCGCTCGCCTTCTTCGATGCGATCGCGCCGATCGTGCACCGCGACAGCATCGACATGTCGGTGGCCTGGATGCAGTCGCGCTGGGACAAGGGGGCCGAGGTGCCGGGCGGTGGCGCCGACTACATCAACTGTCCGCTCGATCGCGACCAGTACCACGCCTTCGTTGCCGCCCTGCTTGCCGGCGAGAAAACCGAGTTCCGCGATTTCGAGCGGGCGACGCCCTATTTCGACGGCTGCCTGCCGGTCGAGGTGATGGCCGAGCGCGGCCCCGACACGCTGCGCTGGGGGCCGATGAAGCCGGTCGGCCTGCGCGACCCGCACCAGCAATGCCGCCCGTTCGCGGTGGTGCAGCTCAGGCAGGACAACGCGCTCGGCACGCTGTGGAACATGGTCGGCTTCCAGACCAAGCTGAAGCATGCCGAACAGGTGAGGGTGTTCCGCATGATCCCGGGCCTGGAACGGGCCGAGTTCGCGCGCCTGGGCGGGCTGCACCGCAACGCCTTCCTGAATTCGCCGCGCCTGCTCGATGCGTCGCTGCGGCTGAAACTGGCACCCAATGTGCGCTTCGCCGGCCAGGTCACCGGCGTCGAGGGCTACCTGGAATCGGCCGCGATCGGGCTGCTGGCCGGCCGCTTCGCCGCCGGGCTCGATCAGCCGCCGCCGCGCGAGACCGCGCTCGGCGCGCTGCTTGCCCACATCACCGGCGAGGCCAACCCGGAAACCTTCCAGCCGATGAACGTGAATTTCGGCCTGTTCCCGCCGCTCTCCGGCGAGGTCGGCCGCAAGGACCGCAAGCGGCTCTATGCCGAGCGCGCGCTCGCCGCGCTCGATCGCTGGCTGGGCAGGCGGCAGGCGGCCTGATCAGCCGCTACAGCCGCCCGGAAACTGCCGCCCACAGCACTGCAAGCCTGGTGGCGGTGCCCGGCTGCCACAGCGCCGCCGCGGCCGGGTCGAATGCCGCCCGCTCCAGCGCACCCAGCACGCCGCGCGCGACCACGATCGGCAGGAAGGCGGGCAGCACCGGGCGCGGCACCCGGCCGGCGCCTTGCCCGATGGCACGCCGTGCCGCCCCTGCCATGGTCTCGACCACACCGGCGACGGCAGCAGGGTTGCGGCCCTCGGCCAGGCTCTGCACGCCGAAGCCGGCGGCCGCGCACAGTGACTCCGGCAGCGCGAGCCGGCCAGCACGGGCAAGCGGGATCGCCTCGCGCAGCAGCGCGACGAGGCCGACCGCCTCGCCGGCCGCCTCGGTGCCAGAAGGCGGGGCGGCACCAAGAACGAGGCAGCCGAGCTGGAGGATCGGCGCGCCGAGGTCGCGCGCCTCGGCGCGAAGTGCCGCGAGATCGGGGAAGGCGCCGGCGGCCAGCATCGCCTCGCGCGCGGCAAGGTGGGTTTCGAACAGCGAGGCCGGCAGCCGGTGCGCAACGACCGCCCGGCGCAGCGCATCGGCGACGGGGTGGCTGAGCGGCCTGCCATCGCCGGCGGTCGCGATCGCATCGCGCCAGAAGGCAAGCCGCCCGAGCCCCGCCAGCGCCTGGGTTGCAAGCATCGCCCGCGCGGTTGCCGCCTCGAACGCGCCGAGCGCCATCATCGCCTCGCGCGGGGCGGCGGGCGCGAACAACGCGGTCAGGAACTTCTCGGGTGCCGCAGCGCGCAGCTCGGCGCCCAGCGTCGACGGCAGCGGCGCCATCAGCCTGGCGACTTGGCGGGCACCGCCGGCCTGCCTACATAGCTCGGGCGCGCCCCAGCTTCAGGGCGATGGCACCCCCGACCGGAGAGGAGATCCCCATGGCCTTCGAACTGCCCGCCCTGCCCTATGCCAAGGACGCGCTGGCACCTTTCATGAGCGCCGAGACGCTCGATTTCCACCACGGCAAGCACCACAACGCCTACGTCGTGAACCTGAACAACCTGGTCAAGGAAAAGGGACTGGAGGGCAAGAGCCTGGAGGAGGTGGTCAAGGCCAGCTACAACAAGCCCGGCTTTGAAGGCGTGTTCAACAATGCAGGCCAGCATTACAACCACAACCTGTTCTGGCCGGCGATGAAGGCCAATGGCGGCGGCGCCATGCCCGCCAGGCTGGAAGCCGCGATCAAGGACGGGTTCGGCGATGTGGAGAAATTCAAGGCCGCCTTCAAGCAGGCGGGCCTGACCCAGTTCGGCAGCGGCTGGTCGTGGCTGATCCAGAAGCCCGACGGCAAGCTCGCGGTTTCCAAGACCGCGAACGGCGTCAACCCGCTTGCCACCGGCGAAGGCACGCCGCTGCTCGGCTGCGATGTGTGGGAACACAGCTACTACATCGATTACCGCAACGACCGCGGCAAGTATCTCGATGCGTTCCTGAACAGCCTCGCGAACTGGGAGTTCGTGGCCAGCCGCCTGGCCTGAGGCAAGCGCCCTGGCCTGAGGCAAGTGCTCGCGAACGATTTCCGAAGGGGGCCGGCCGGCCCCCTTCCTCGTTCAGCCCCCGCCTTCCTCTATCCCTGGCGTTCCGCTTCCTCGCGTCCCGCCTCGACCTTCGCTTCGCTCGCTGCCTTGGCTGCCTGGGACCTGGCGTCGTTGGCCGGCTTCGGCGCCTCCTTGCCGGCGTTCGGGTCGATCCTGGTCGAGACCGTGCTGCGCAGCACGGTGACCCGCACGTTCGGCGCGATCTCGATGAACATCTCCTCCTTGCCGGGATCGACCTTGATCACGGTGCCGACGATGCCGCCGCCGGTGACCACCTTGTCGCCCTTCGCCAGCGCATCGATCATCGTGCGATGGTCCTTCTGCTTCTTCTGCTGCGGGCGGATCAGGATGAAGTAGAAGACGCCGAAGATCGCGATCAGCGGCAGCAGCTGGATGATGGTGCCGGCGCCGCCATCCTGCGCATAGGCAGGCGGGATGCCGAACAGGCGGATCAGGGTGTCCATGGGATTGGTCCGTTCGGTGCTTTTGGCGCGCCCCTATAGCAGCGCCCTGCCTTCCCTCCTAGTGGAGCGACCGGGGCACCCGCCTCCCGCCGGCGCTGCCGACGTCACGCGCGGGCGTTGTCCCTGGTTCCGGGCCGCTCGGGCCGGGACGGCCCCGCCTCGCGCCACCGCCTGGTCAGCACGGCCTCGCCGGGCGCGGTGCGCTCGAACAGGGCGAGCGCCGCGGCACCCAGCGCCGGGCTTTCAAGCGCCGCCTCGGTAACGAGCAGCGGGCACGGTTCGCGGATGCGATCCGCCGCCGGGCGACGGCGCGCCCGGTCAGCCTCCGCCAGCAGCGCGCGCAGCAGTTCGGGCGGGGCGATCCCGCCGACCACGATCGCCTGTGGATCGAGCATGGTCTCGACGGTGCGGAGCGCGGTGCCGAGGTGCGTGCCTGCGATCCGCAGCCAGCCGAGCAGGGCGGGCTTGCGGGCACGCATCGCCGCCGCCAGACGCGCCGGCTCCACCGGGCTCAGCCCCTCCGCCGTCCCCTCCATCGCCGCGGTTGCCGCGGCGAGCGATGCATAGCGCTCCAGGCAGCCGCGGCTGCCGCAAAGGCATCGGCGGCCGCGCGGCACGACGACGGCATGGCCGAATTCGCCCGCCCGCCCGGCAGCCCCCCGATAGGGCTGCCCACGCAGCACCAGCCCGCTGCCGATGCCGGCACCCACATAGACGTAGAAGAAGTCGCTGAACCGGCGACCGGCACCATACAGCTGCTCGCCCATGGCGGCGGCGGTCGCGTCGTTCTCGACCGCGACCGGCATGCCGAGACGGGCCGCGAGCAGCGCCTGCACCGCGAGCCCGGCCCATTGCGGCACGGATGTCGGCCCGAACGTCACCGGCACACCGCGTTCGAACACCAGCGGCATGGCAAGTCCCGCGCCCCAGACCCGGCGCCGCGGCACCTTCAGCCGGCGGAGCGTCGCGGCGGCGAGGTCGGCCGCGCAATCCAGCACCTGGCCTGGTGCCAGTCCCGCGATGCTCTCCTCCAGATGGGCACGCGGCGTGCCGAGCTGGTCCACCACGCACAGAACGAGGAACCGATGGTCGATCGAGAGGCCGAGGGTGAAGCCGCCCTCGGGCTTCAGCCCGAGCAGGGACGCAGGCGCCCCGCGACCGCCGTTGCGACGCACGCCCGCCTCCTGCACCAGTCCTTCGCGGGCGAGGTCGTCGGTGATGTTCAGCACCGTCTGCAGCGAAAGCGCGGTGCTGCGCGCGATCTCGGCGCGCGGGAGCGGGCCGCCCAGGCGGATTGCCTCCAGCACGACCCGGCGGTTGTAGGCGCGTGACTGCGCGAGGTTGGTTCCGGCCAGTCGGCGCATCGCGTTCCCTTCCGTGCCGCGCACCCTGCCATGGGCAGGCCGTTGCAGCCAGCGGCGCGAGGTGATTTACTCCATTCATTGGAGGAATTTGACGGAGGGGCGGCTGATGGCGGCGGGGCTCGGTGCCGAGGCCAGCGTGCATCCGGCTCCCTTGCGCATCGGCATGGTCGGCGCCGGCTTCATGGCGCGCTTCCACCTGAAGGCGCTGGAAGGCGTTCGCAATGCCGTGCTGGGCGGGGTCTTCGCGCCCGGGCCGGAGCGGCGCGATGGCTTTGCCGCGGCGGCGAATGA
>JADYYZ010000070.1 GCA_020853405.1 Acetobacteraceae bacterium | reverse complement strand
GCTATTTCCGCGAGGCCGCCGAGGTGATCGAGGCCGCCGCCGGCGGCCCGCCCGACATCGCCAGGATGATCGCCGTCATGCGCCGCCACGGCATCACCCCCGCCCGGCCGTAGATGCGATCGCGACCAGCCAAGGCCGGCCGGCCTACTGCAATCGCGGCCTTCTGAGAAAACTGTTGCGGTCGGCCGACTTGATGCGGAGCCAGGTCTCGCGCCCGTCGCGCAGCACCCGCATCGGAATCTCGGTGCCCGCCGGCCCGCTGCTCCAGACCTTGCGGTAGAAATCGGCGAGGCTCTCCACCTCGCCATCGCGGATTTCCGAGATCACGTCGCCGCGCCGGAGGCCCGCCCGCGCCGCCGGGCCGCGTTCGGCGACGCTCATCACCACCACGCGGCCATCGGTCTCGGCCGAGAAGGCCCCGAGCCACGGCCGCGGCGGCTTGTTCACCCGGCCGCGCGAGACGAGGTCATCGAGGATCGGCGCCAGCAGGTCGATCGGCACCACCATGTTGATGTCGGCCACGTCCTCGCCGCGGCTCATCTCCAGCCGCAGCGAGCCGATCCCGAGCAGCCTGCCATCCATGCCGACCAGTGCCGCGCCACCCCACCACGGATGCGCCGGCCCGGTGAAGATCGCCTCCTCCAGCAGATACTCCCAGTAGCCGGCGAATTCCTGCTTGGCGATGATGCTCGCCTCGACCGTGCGGCCGTTGCCGTCGGCCATCACCACGGGGTCGCCCACTGCCGCCTCGGCGGCGCTGCCGAGCTCGATGCAGGGCAGGCCGAGCCGGCCCAGCGCCTGCACCAGGCCGAAGCCGGTCTCCTGGTCGTAGCCGAGCACGTGCGCCGGCACCGCCTGGCCGCGCGTGCTGGAGAGCCACACCTGCTCGGCCTCGGTGATCAGGTAGCCGATGGTCAGGACCATCCCGTCGGCGTCGATCACCACGCCGCTGCCCTCGCGCTGGGTGCCCAGCGTGGCGGCGGTGAACGCATCCTCCGGGATCGAGGCGCGCAGGGCGACGATGGAGCGCAGGACCGGATCAACACTCATGGCAGCACCCTAGCATGGCGGGGGCGCGGCAGAGGAAGCCGCCGTCGCATGGCGCGATGCCTCGTGCTGCGGTGCGGAAGGCGCACCGCGCCCGATGAGGAGCGATGAGGCTTCAGCGCCTCCTTGGCAGCACCGCCATGGCGCCCGCGGGTGCGGTGACCCGCCAGGTGCCATAGCGCTCGGCCTCGATGCCGCCCCGCGCGCGCACCATGACCGCGCCATCGCCGATCTCCGCGAACAGCCCATCGGGGCGGGTTTCGCCGCGGCGCGCACTGCGGATGAAAAGCCCCTCGCCGGCCGGTGCCGCGCGCGGCAGCTCGAACAGGTCCCAGCGCGCGCCGATCGCATAGACCGCGACGCGAGGCGGCAGCGAGAACGCCAGCCGCGAGATCAGCGCGTAATCGTCGCCGGCGACGAAGGCCGGGCCGCGGGCGGCGATCGCGGCGGCCAGCGCCTCGAACCCGCCGGTGCGGATCAGCGTCGGGTCGTAGCGGCGCGGCAGAGCAAACGGCGCCAGCGATGCCTGAAGAGAGGCAAGCCCCGTGATCGCGAAGCCGAGGGCCGCCGCCGGCATAACCCAGCGCTGCCAGGGTGCTGCCAGCGCGCCGGCGGCCAGGGCGGCGGCGGGATAGAGGATCGCGGGCCAGTTGCCCTGCACGCGATCGCCGCTCGCCTGCCAGAGGAACAGCACGGCCCCCGGAAGGATCAGTGCCGCCAGCAGCGCGAAGCGCGCCTCGCGCAGACGTCGCGCGGCGAGCACGGAGCCGGCGACGCACAGCACGAACACCAATGGCGTGGCCAGCCCCAGCTGCGATCCCAGCAGCTCGCCAAGGTAGCGCGGCGCCCAGCCCGCGGCGTCGGCCGCGCGGCCGCCTTGCTTCGCAAAACTCGCCCAGCCGTGGGCGGCGTTCCAGGCGATCACCGGCGCGAAGCAGAGCAGCGCAAGCCCGCCTCCCGTCCACGGCCAGGGTGTGCGGAGCCAGCCCCGCGCCGCGGGGTGCAGCAGCAGCCACAGCACGAGGCCGATGCCGAGCAGGGCGGCGGTGTATTTGCTGAGCAGCGCGCCGCCCGCGAACAGCCCGACCAGCAGCCACCAGCGCCCGTCCCCGCCGGCCTCGGCGCGCGCCGCCGCCCACAGCGAGGCGGTCCAGAACAGCAGCAGCGGCGTGTCGGGGGTGGCGGTCACCGCGCCGATGCCAAGCAGCAGCGTCGCGTTCAGCAGCAGCGCGGCGGCGAGGCCCGCGCGCGCATCGAACAGCCGCCGGCCGGCGTCGAACAGCATCACGCTGCCGATCGCCGCGCCGATCGGCCCCAGCAGCCGCACGCCGAGCGCACTGTCGCCGGCCAGCGCCGTGCCGGCCGCGATCCAGAGCGCGATCATCGGCGGGTGGTCGAGATAGCCGGGCGCCAACGCGCGCGACCATACCCAGTAATAGGCCTCGTCGGGCGCCAGCGGCGCGGCGGCGGCAACCAGCAGGCGAAGCGCGGTCAGCCCGGCGAGCGCTGCCAGCCACTTCGTCATCGAGTCCGCCAGACCAGGGTGGCGCTGACCGCGTAGTTCCACACCACGCTGATCGCCGCCCCGGCCACACCCGCCAGCCCCCAGGCCAGCGCATCCTGGTACAGCACGCGCGCGATGCCGACATTGGCGAACGCGCCCAGCCCGCACACGCCATAGAACAGCACCAGCCCGCGCACGAGGCCGCTGCCGCTGAGTTTCACATCGCGATAGGTGATGGCGTTATTGAGGAAGAAGTTCGCCGTCATCGCGACCAGCGTCGCGGTCCACTGGGCGGCGCCGAAGCCGGCCACGCCGAGCACCAGCGCCAGCACCGCCATGTGCACGACAAGGCCGATCACGCCGACCGCGGCGAAGGCGATGAAGCGCAGCGGCACCGCCCAGCCGAAGCTCTTGTCGAGCAGCAGGCCGGCGAAATCCAGCAGCACCCGCGCATCGAGCTTGCTTGCCCCGGCCGCGCGCGGGCGGAAAGCGTAGGGCAGTTCCAGCACCCGCGTGCCGCGCGGCACGCTGAGCAGCAGGTCGAGCAGGATCTTGAAGCCCTGCGCCGACAGCTCGGGTGCCACCGCCTCGACCAGCGCGCGCGGCAGCATGAAGAAGCCGCTCATCGGATCGCCGATCGCGCGTGCCCCCAGCAGCAGGTTCGCCGCCGCCGTGCCGAGGTCGGAAAGCGACCGCCTTGCCGGGGAAAGTCCCTCGCCGACGCTGCCGCTGCCGACATGGCGCGAGCCCACGATGATCTCGGCCCGGTCCTCGCGGAGCGCCCGCAGCATCGCCGGCAGCAGCGCCTCGTCGTGCTGGAGGTCGGCATCCATCACCGCGACATAGGGCGCGGCGGAGGCGAGCATGCCCTCGATCACCGCGCTGGCAAGGCCGCGCCGCCCGACCCGGCGCAGCACCCGCACCCGGGAATCCGCCGCCGCGATGCGCTTGGCCGCATCCCAGGTGCGATCGGGCGAGTCGTCATCGACGATGATCGCCTCCCACGCCACGCCCGCCAGCACCGTCTCCAGCCGGGCCAGCAGCGGCGCCAGGTTGTCCCGCTCGTTGAAGCAGGGCAGGACGACTGAGAGCTGGGCGGTCACGGCGGCGCCGTCAGTCGGCGAGATCGAGGTCGACGCCCACGGTCAGGGAATGCTGCCCGCCACCCAGCAGCACGCCACGCACCGGCGAGATATCGGCATAGTCGCGGCCGTGGCCGAGCACGACATGCTCGTCGGCGACGACCAGGTCGTTGGTGGGATCGAACTCGACCCAGCCCATGGCAGGGCCGAGCCAGGCAGCGATCCAGGCGTGCGAGACATCGGCACCGCGCCGGCGTGCTTCGCCCGGCCTGGGGTGGGTGTGGATGTAGCCGGACACATAGCGCGCCGGCACGCCGTGGGCGCGAAGGGCGGCGATCATCAGGTGGGAAAAGTCCTGGCAGACGCCCGCCTTCTGCGCCAGCACCTCCGCGACCGGCGTCGAAAGGCTGGTGACGCCCGGCCGGAACGCGAAATCCTGGCGGATGCGCGTGGTGAGCTCGCGCACCGCCTGGAACGCATCGCGGCCGGCGGCGAAACTCGGCGCCGCATACCCGCCCGCCTCCGGCGAGCGCGGCACCAGGGGGCTGGCGAACAGGAACTCGGCGACGTCCCACGGCACCCCGGCGGCGAGCGCCTCCCAGGCGATGCCGGCCTCGGCCGCGATATCGGGGGCGCTGACCTCGACCAGCGCGTTCAGCACCAGTTCCAGCCTGGTGTGCGGGCGTTCCATGAACAGCCAGGTCGCGAGGTTGCCGAAATGGTCGGTGCCGGCGTGGCGCGACGAGGGCGCCGGTTCGCACAGGATCTCGGCGGCCGAAACGTGCTGGCGGGGGCCTGCCCGCGGCGACAGATGCAACAGATGCGTCGCCAGATCGACCGCCTCCAGATAGGCATAGGTCGTGCGGTGGCGCAGCCGGTACCTGATCGGCGGGCCGCTCATGCCGCCTGCTCCGCCGCCACTTCCCCCTGGCCCAGGCCGACCTGCTGCTGCGGCGCGACATGGCTGAAATAGCGCCGGCCGATCGCATCGGAAAGGGCGGCGGCGCGCGCCTCGATCCGGCGCAGCATGTCGGGCAGGCGCACCGCGGCGGCAGCACCCTGCTGGCCGGGCGGGATCTCGGCGGCGGCGGCGGCGGCCAGCGTGCCCAGCATGCGCGCTTCCAGCACCAGCGGGTCGTTGCGGTCCTGGGCTGCCTCGCCCAGCGCCTCGGCGGCGGCGTGGAACTGGAACGCCAGCCCGCGCGGGTTGGTGGGATCGGCCAGCACCAGGTCGAGCACCGGCAGCGGCTGCAGCGCGGCAAGGTAGCGGGTGCGGTAGGTGATCGCGCTGTCGGCCAGTTCCAGCGCCAGCAGCAGCCCCGATTCCATGCGCTGCGGCGGCGCATCGAGCGCGTGCGCGATGTCGCGCGCCACCGCGCTCGCGCGCTCGATGCGCCGGCCGAGATCGAGGAACAGGCGGGCACCGCCGCGCACCATGTTCTCGGCCGCCATGCCGGAGATGTAGGTGGAGAAGCGGATCGTTGCCGCGGTCGCCGCCAGCAGCGAATCCGGTCCCTCGCAGGCATCGCGCACGATGTCGCGCGCCTGGCCGAGCTCGGTCGAAAGCCCTGCCCACATATCGGCGGTGATGCGGTCGCGCACGCCGCTCGCCAGCCGCTCGATGTCGGCGAACAGGCGCAGCATCGGCCGGTCGGCCCGGCAGGAATCCAGCAGCGCGTTGGCCAGGGCCGAGCTGCCCGGCGGCGCCAGCGCGGCGTCGGCATCGAGCAGCTGCGCGTCCGCCATGCAGTGCGCCAGCGCCCGCAGCTGGGCATGGTCGCGCGGCAGCATCGGTGCCCGCATCAGCCGGGCGAGAGCCGCGCGCAGCAGGCGCGCTCCCTCCTCGAGCCGTTCGACATAGCGGCCGAGCCAGAACAGGTTGTCGATCAGCCGCGATGGCAGGTCGGCCGGCTGGCGCCGCACCATCAATGCCGGCGCCGGTGCCGGGGCCGGCCCGACGATCTCGATGCCGTCCTGGCTCAGCACCCATACATCCTTCGAGATGCCGCGCTGCGGCAGGCCGCCCGCGAGCCTGCCTGCCTCGTCGAGCACGCGGGCAAGCCCGCCCGGCATCACCTGGTAGCCGCCGTTGGCGCTGCCGACCAGGAAGCACCGCAGCACCACCGGCTTCGGCGCCAGCCCGTCGTCGGTGACGCTGGGGGCGCCGGACGGCACCAGCGCGCGGCTTGCGGCATACGCGCCCGGCTCGGCGGCGATCCGGGCCAGCACCTCGGCCAGCGCGGCATCGGACAGTTCGGCAAGCCAGGTCGCGGGCCGTGCGCCGTCGAAGGCAGGGCGAAGCAGGAAGCTTCCGGGCGCGGCGAGCACGGCGGCGCGCGCATCGGGCTCGCCCAGCCAGATCGTCTCGACCGAGGGAAGGGCGAGCGGCGCGCCCAGCAGCAGCTGCGCCGCGCGATCGAGATAGGCGGCGAAGGCCGGCGATTCCAGCAGCCCGGCGCCGGGATCGTTGCTGAGCGCGACGCCGCCCGCGCGCACCACCTGCAAAAGCCCCGGCACCCCGGCCTGGCTTTCCGGGTCGAGCTCCAGCGGGTCGCTGGCGGGGCCGGAATTCTGGCGCAGCACGACATCGACCGGCTCCAGGCCGCGCAGCGTCTTCAGGTACAGCCGCTCGCCGCGCGCCGACAGATCCGACGCCTCGGTGAGCGTGGCGGTGAGCTCGCGCGCGAGAAACAGGTGCTCGACGAAGAACGGGTCCTCCGCGCCACCTGCCAGGATGACGAGCCGCGGGTGCCCCCGCCCGGGCGGCGCCTGGCGGCGCAGGAAATCCTCCCAGGCCTCGAAGAACGGGCGCAGCTGGCGCACCTGGTTGCCGCGAAACGCTTCCGGCATCACGCGCGCCAGCATGCGCCGGTTCTCGCGCGCGAAGCCGACGCCATGGGCCGCGTTGCTGCGGTCGGCAAGCACCCGCCACGCGCCGTCGGCGCCGCGCACCAGGTCGGCGGCATAGAAGCCCATTCGCCTGATGCCCGGCGGCAGGAAACGGCAGGCGCGCAGGAAGTTTGGGTTGGCGAACACCAATGCCGGCGGCAGCACGCCCTCGGCCAGCAGGCGCTGCGGGCCATAGAGATCCTCGAGCACGGCCTCGATCACCTGCGCGCGCTGGATCAGCCCGGCCTCCAGCCGCGCCCATTCGTCGGCGGTGATCGGCAGCGGCACCGGGTCGCACCGCCAGGGCAGATGTTCCGGCAGCCGGCCCGGCTCGTGCGGCAGCGCGGTCGAGATGCCTTCGTCGGCGAACGCGCGGTCGAGCCGGGCCGCACGCGCCAGCAGTTCGGCGGGCGGCATGCCGGCGAAGGCGCCGATCACCGACCGCCAATGCGGCCGCACCTGGCCCTGCGCATCGATCAGCTCGTCGAACGGCGGGGTCGCGCCGGCAGAGGGCTGCGGGGCGCCCGATCCGCCCGCCAGATCGTTCGGCGTCATCGCTGTCTCGGATCAGGCCCCGCGCCGCAGGTCAAGGGTGCGCGGGTGCTCGCGGGCCGGCAGCGGCCGCGGCGCCTCCAGCCGCGCCTCGATCGAATGGCCGAACGGCTGGAAGCGGGCGCGCCGGCGTGCCTCGGCCTCGTTGGCGTTGACCGGGAACTTCTCGAAATTGCGGCCGCCCGGATGCGCGACGTGATAGGTGCAGCCGCCGACCGGGCGCCCCGACCAGCGGTCGTAGATGTCGAACACCAATGGCCCCTGCGCCGGGATCGTGGGGTGCAGCGAAGACGGCGGGTTCCATGCCTTGAAGCGCACGCCGGCGACGTATTCGCCGGCGGTGCCGGTGGGCGAAAGCGGCACCTCGGCGCCGTTGCAGCCAAGCACGAAGCGCTCCTCGACCCAGCCGGTGACCCTGGCCTCGATCCGCTCGACCGAACTGTCGACATAGCGCACGGTGCCGCCGACCGCGCCCTCCTCGCCCATCACGTGCCAGGGCTCCAGGGCATTCCTGAGCTCGAGCGTCATGCCGCGCTGCGTGATCGCGCCGATCTGCGGGAAGCGGAACTCGAAATGCGGCGCGAACCAGGCGGGATCGAAGGTGAAGCCGTCGGCTGCCAGCTCCTCCAGCGCGCCGGCGAAATCCTGCTCGCAGAAGTGGCGCAGCATGAAGTCGTCGTGGATGCGCGTGCCCCAGCGCACCAGCGCGTGCCGGTAGGGCCTCGCCCAGAAGGCGGCGAGTGCGGCGCGCAGCAGCAGCTGCTGGGCGAGGCTCATTTCGGCGTGCGGCGGCATCTCGAAGGCGCGGAATTCCACCAGGCCGCGCCGCCCGCCCGGCCCGGCGGGGTCGAACATCTTGTCGATGCAGAACTCGGTGCGGTGGGTGTTGCCGGTCATGTCGACCAGCAGGTTGCGCAGCAGCCGGTCGGTCAGCCAGGGCGGTGCTTCCTGCCCGTCGGCGACCTTGCGGAAGGCGAGCTCCAGTTCATAGAGCGCATCCATCCGCGCCTCGTCGATGCGCGGATGCTGGCTGGTGGGGCCGATGAACAGGCCGCTGAAGCCGAACGACAGCGAGGGGTGGTTGTGCCAGAACGAGACCAGGCTTCGCAGCAGGTCGGGGCGGCGCAGGAACGGGCTGTCGGCGGCAGTGGTGCCGCCCATCACCACGTGGTTGCCGCCGCCGGTGCCGCCGTGGCGGCCATCGAGCATGAATTTTTCGGTCGCCAGCCCGACCATGCGCGATTCGTCATAGAGTTCGCGCGTGCGGCCGCTCACCTCGGCCCAGTCCTGCATCGGGTGGATGTTGACCTCGATCACGCCGGGGTCGGGCGTCACCGAGAAATGCGGCACCCGCGGATCGGACGGCGGCAGGTAGCCTTCGAGGAAAACCTTGCGTCCCGACTCCTCGGCCGTCGCCTCGATCGCGGCGACCAGGTCGAGCCAGTCCTCGGCGGCGTGAAGCGGCGGGATGAACACGTGCAGCAGGCCGCGGCGCGCCTCCACGCAGAGCGCGGTGCGCACGATTTCGGGCTCGTCCATGCTGGCGAGGTCGGGCAGCGCCTGCGGCTGCGGGCGCAGCTCGGCCGGCGGCAGCGGCACGGCCTCGCGCCGCCGGAAGCGTGCCTGCAGGCTGGCATGCGCCGGCAGATCGGGGGCGGGCGCGAAGGGATCGCGCTCCCGGTATGCCTCGCCAGGGTCGGCGTCGTACCAGGGCAGCGAATCGAGCGGCAGCCGATAGCCGATCGGCGAATCGCCCGGGATCAGGAACAGCACGCCGGACCGGAAGTACCACCTGCCGCCCTGCCAGCGGCGCGCGCCATCCGCCCACACGCGGCGCAGCGGCAGCACGCTGCCGACGCTGCTGCCCAGCCCCTGTTCGAACACCCGGGCAAGGCGCGCGCGCTCCAGCGGGTCGCGCAGTTTCGCATCCTCGACCACCACGTTCGCCGGCAGTCTCTGTTCGCGCCAGAGGTAGTAATGCACGTCCTCGTGCGCCGGGATGGCAAAGCCAGGATCGATCTGCAACCGCTCGGCCAGAAGCCGGGCGAAGCCGGCCGCTGCGGCCGCGTCGGCGTCATCGGTGTCGTCGTCGGATGCCAGCAGCGCGGGGTCGGTCCAGATCGGCTCGCCGTCGGCCCGCCAGTGGCAATAGAGCGCCCAGCGCGGCAGCTGCTCGCCCGGATACTGCTTGCCTTGCGCGTATTGCAGCGCGTGGCCGGGCGCCCATTTCGGCGCGAGGCGACGCAGCAGCCGGCCGGCGAAGGCGCGCTTGGTGGGGCCCAGCGCGTCGGTGTTCCACTCGGGCGCGTCGTGGTCGCCGGCGGCGACGAAGGTCGGCTCGCCGCCCAGCGTCAGCCGCACCTGGCCGCGCGCCAGCGCCGCATCGACCTGGCGCCCGAGCGCATCGATCGCCCGCCACTGCGCCTCGGTATAGGGCTTGGTCACGCGCGGCGTCTCGGCGATGCGCGCAACCTTCATGTCGAACGCGAAGGTGGTTTCGGCCTTGCCGACCATCCCCTCGATCGGCGCCGCCGACTGCGGTTCGGGCGTTGCCGCCAGCGGGATGTGGCCCTCGCCCGCGAACAGGCCGGAGGTGGGATCGAGGCCGACCCAGCCGGCCCCGGGCAGATAGACCTCGCACCAGGCGTGCAGGTCGGTGAAGTCGGCCGCCGGCCCGGCGGGGCCATCGAGCGGCTTCACGTCGGGCACCAGCTGGATCAGGTAGCCGGAGACGAAGCGGGCCGCGAAGCCCATCTGGCGCAGGATGTGCACCAGCAGCCAGCCGGAATCGCGGCAGCTGCCCTGGCGCCTCTCCAGCACCTGCTCGGGCGACCAGACGCCCGGCTCCATGCGCACGATGTAGCCGATCTCGTGCTGCAGGCGCTGGTTCAGGCCGACCAGCAGGTCGATCGTGCGCATCTTTTCGCGCGGCGCCGTCGAAAGCCAGGCTGCCAGCAACGGGCCGGGGGGGCCGACCTTGCGGAACGGCGCGAGCTCCTCGGCAAGCACGGGGTCGTAGTCGAACGGGAACGCCTCCGCCTCGGGTTCGAGGAAGAAGTCGAACGGGTTGATCACCGCCATGTCGGCGACGAGATCGACGCTGACCTCGAACCGCGTCACACGCTCGGGGAACACGACGCGGGCCAGGAAATTGCCGTGCGGGTCCTGCTGCCAGTTCAGGAAATACGGCTTCGGCTCGACCTTCAGCGCATAGCTCAGCACCGGGGTGCGGCTGTGCGGCGCCGGCCGCAGCCGGATCACCTGCGGCCCGAGGCCCACCGGCCGGTCATAGTGGTAGCTGGTGCGATGCGTCAGCGCGGCATGGATGGACATCTGGCGGGCGGTCCTGGTTGCTGCTGGCTGCCTAGCACGCTGGGCGCCGCCGATCAGCTCCTGAAGCGTGCCGGCGACAGGCGTGCGGAAAGTCGGTGGTCGTGGGGCCGGCCCAGCACCAGGTCGGCCAGCAGCCGGCCGGCCGCGGGCGCGGTCTGGATGCCGTAGCCGCCCTGGCCGGCCGACCAGAAGAAGCCGGGCGCGGTCGGGTCGGGGCCGATCACCAGGCTGCGGTCGGGCGCGAAACTGCGCAGCCCCGCCCACGCCCGCTCGACCCGGCGCACCGGCACATCGAGCGCCTCCTGCATGTTGGCGATGCCGGTGGCGACGTCGATCTCCTCGGGCTGCACATCGTGCGGCGGCACCGGAGTCTCGTCGGCCGGCGAGACCAGCAGCTTGGTGCGCGCCTCGGGCCGGCAGTACCAGCGATGTGCGACATCGCCCATCAGCGGCCAGGACGGGTCCTGGCCGGGCGGTCCATCGACGACGCAGGCGGTGCGGCGCATCGGCTGGATGCCGATCGGCGCGACGCCGGCAAGCCCCGCCACGTGATCGGCCCAGGCGCCGGCGGCATCAACGACGATCGGGGCGTCGAAGGCACGGCCGCCGGCAACCACCCGCCAGGCACCGCCGTGCCGGTCGATCCGTTCCGCCGGCGCGCCCAGCAGCAGGCTGCCGCCGGCGCTCGACAGCTGCCGCAGGAAGCCGGCATGCAGCGCCGCGACATCCATGTCGAAGGCGTCGGTCTCGATCGCGGCGCGGGTCGCGTAGCCCGGGCGCAGCACCGGGACCATCCGCTGCACCTCGGCCAGCGCGATCTCGCGAAGCCCGCGGGCGTCGGCCAGCATCGCATCGAGCGCCGCCGACTGCCCGGCGGGCGCGAGGAACAGGCAGGGGCGCTGTGCCATCAGCGGCGCGTCGGTGAAGCCTTGGGGGGGGGCCTCGAAGAAGGCGCGGCTTGCCCCGGTAAGGTCGCGCACGTCGGGCGGGCCGTAGTTCAGGATCCACACCGCGGCACTGCGCCCGGTGCTGTGGTAGCCGGCGGCGGTCTCCATCTCCAGCAGCACGACGCGCGCCGTTGCCGCGAGCGCGGCGGCGGCCGAGGCCCCGGCAATGCCGGCGCCGATCACGACAATGTCAGTCGGGATGATCTCCATGCCGGCAGTCTGGCGGCATCCGCGGCCGGCGGCGAGACCCCCCTCGCGAGGCCGCCCTTGCCGAGACCGGGGAATCCCCCAATCTGCCAGCCGCCGGCCGCAGAGGCCCCCGGGGAGAGTGCTTCGCATGACCGCCACGAAATACGTGCTCCGCCGCCGTGGCCTCGCCGCCGGCGCCCTCGGCCTGGTTGGCGTGAAGGGTGCGAGGGTCTCGGCCCAGACGCTGGACAGGGTGGTGTTCCAGACCAACTGGCGGGCCGAGGCCGAGCACGGCGGCTACTACCAGGCGCTGGCGAGCGGCCTCTATCGCCGCCGCGGCCTCGATGTCGAGCTGCGCCAGGGGGGGCCGCAGATCAACGGCGCGCAGCTGCTGCTGGCCGGGCGCATCGACATGTTCATGTCGAACGGCTTCCAGGCGATCAACTATGTGCGCGAGAACCTGCCCTTCCTGTGCATCGGCGCGACCTTCCAGAAGGACCCGCAGGTGCTGATGGTGCACGAAGGCGCGGGCATCGACGGGTTCGAGGCGATGCGCGGCAGGCCGATCCTGGTCAGCGCCGAAGGCCGCGCGACCTACTGGCCGTTCCTGCGCGCGAAGTTCGGCTTCAGCGATGCGCAGCTGCGCCCCTATACCTTCAACCTGCAGCCGTTCCTGGCCGACCGCAACGCGATCCAGCAGGGCTACGTGACCAGCGAGCCGTTTGCCGCCCGCCAGGCCGGCGCCAGGGTTCGTGCCTTCCTGATCGCCGATGCCGGCTACGAGAACTACAACGAGACGATCGACATCGCCGCCCGCACCGTGCGCGAGCGGAAGGATGTGGTACAGCGCTTCATCGACGCCAGCATCGAAGGCTGGATGCAGTACCTGCGCCGCCACGACATCGGGGCGGCAAACGCCCTGATCATGCGTGACAATCCCGACATGGACGAAGCCAAGATCAACTACGCGATCGATGCCATGAACGAATCCGGCCTGGTGCTGTCGGGCGACGCCCTGCGTCTGGGCATGGGCGCCATGACCGACGCGCGCTGGGCCAGGTTCTACAACGACATGGTGGCATACGGCGTCTATCCGCCCGGCCTCGATATAAGCCGCGCCTACAGCCTGGAGTTCATCAACCGCGGCGTCGGTCTCTGACCCTGGCCGATGAAACGGCCGCTGCCGGATCGCCTGCCCCACTGCTGATGCTGGAGGGCGTGGGCAAGCGCTTCGCGGGCGGTGTGCAGGCGCTGGCGGGCGTCGGGTTCAGCGTCTCCCCGGGCGACTTCGTGGCGCTGCTCGGCCCGTCGGGCTGCGGCAAATCGAGTCTGCTGCGTATCATCGCGGCGCTGGCCGAGCCGACCGAGGGGAGCGTCGTGCGCCCGGCATCGACCGGCGGCGAGATCGGCTTCGTGTTCCAGGACCCCACCCTGATGCCGTGGGCGAGTGCGCTTGCCAACGTGATGCTGCCGCTGCGGCTGGCCGGCGCGCGGCGTGAGCAGGCGGCGGCGCAGGCTACCGCCGCCCTCGCCGCGGTCGGGCTTGCCGGGTTCGAGCGCGCCCGCCCGCGCGCACTTTCGGGGGGCATGCGCATGCGCGCCTCGTTCGCCCGCGCCCTGGTGACCGGGCCGAAACTGCTGCTGATGGACGAACCCTTCGCCGCGCTCGACGAGATCACCCGCTTCCGCCTCAACGACGACCTGCTGGCGCTGTGGCGCGAGCGGCACTTCACCGCGCTGTTCGTCACCCACAGCGTGTTCGAAAGCGTCTACCTGGCGCAGCGGGTGCTGGTGATGGCGGCGCGCCCTGGCCGCATCGTCGCCGATATCGCAATCGAGGGGCCACGGCTGCGCGACGCAACCTTCCGCACCTCGCCCGAGTACGCGGCGCAGTGCCGGGCGGTCAGCGGGGCACTCGCGGCGGCAATGGCGGCATGAGCGAACGGGCACTCGGGCTCGTGATGCCGCTGCTGGTCGGCGTGCTGGCGCTGGCCGGCTGGGAAGCGGTGGTGCGGGTGCGCGAGATTCCGCCCTATCTGCTGCCGGGGCCGATCCTGATCCTGCGGACCCTGGTCGAGGACTGGCCCTCGCTTGCGCAGTCGCTGCTGGTGACGCTGCGCATCACGCTGTCGGCGCTGCTGGCGGCGACCGTGCTGGGCAGCCTGCTTGCGATCCTGTTCGCGCAGTCGAAATGGATCGAACGGTCGCTGTTTCCCTATGCGGTCATCCTGCAGGTGACGCCGATCGTCGCGATCGCGCCGCTGATCATCATCTGGGTCGATGATGTCGAGCTGTCGCTGCTGATCTGCGCCTGGATCGTGGCATTCTTCCCGATCCTGTCGAACACCACGCTGGGGCTGAACAGTTTCGACCACAATCTTTTCGACCTGTTCCGGCTTTATCACGCAACGCCGTGGCAGGTTCTGGTGCGGCTGCGCATTC